>NZ_JAVWTF010000011.1:0-40104 GCF_036667855.1 Aurantimicrobium sp.
CGGGTCAACTCAATATCACCGGAAGAGCGAACCAAACGAACGCCGTGAATACCGCCCCAACTCAAGCCTGTGTGAGTGAGATCGCAGGAGACGGGGACACCTAGCTGAAGCTGCAACCAGGCAGCCAACATCTTGGCCGAGGGGAAGTCAGGGGTTGAAGTGACATGTGCTTCGGTGATGGGCTCGTAGGGTGGCTGGTCGAGCACAGCAGCGAGCTGTGTGCGCCAGAGTGTCAGACGAGTCCAGGCAAAGTCAGCATCACCAGGTGCATAGGTCTTGGACAGATCTGAAAGAGCCTCGATGGGGTCTGCCTGAGATGCAGCATCGGTGATGCGGCATTGCGCAATCTTGCCCAGTGGAGACTCCGACACCTTCTCAGGAGCAGCGCCGGGCCACCATGCCACCACAGGGGTGTCAGGCAGTAGGAGACCGGTCACAAGACCCTGCTCGTCCGAGCCAACCTGGCCATAGGCGCGCAGCACAATAACTTCACTGGCACCTGCGTCACCGCCGACGCGGACTTCCGCGTCGAGACGGTTCGAGATGGAGTGTTCTGGTTCAATAACCGAAAGCACAATCACGCGCATGGGGTGTTCGCGAGATGCCTCGTTCGCAGCGGCAATAGCCTCTTCTTCTTCACCGAGAGTGGTGGAGATGAGCAGGGTGAGCACGCGACCAAGTGCAACAGCGCCGCCTTCTTCGCGGAGGTTGACCAGTTCCTTGGCAACCTTCGCGGTGGTGGTGTCGGGGAGTTCGAGAATCATGGTCGTCTCCAAACGCGGCCGTCACGGGCCATGAGGGCATCGGCAGAGGCAGGTCCCCAGGTTCCTGGAGCGTATTGCTCAGGCTGTCCTTGGGTTTCCCAGAATTCTTCGATGGGGTCGAGGATCTTCCAGCTCAGTTCCACCTCTTCGTGGCGGGGGAACAGGGGTGGATCGCCGAGCAGAACGTCCAAGATGAGACGTTCATAGGCTTCAGGGCTGGCTTCGGTGAAGGCGTGGCCATAACCGAAGTCCATGGTCACATCGCGCACCTGCATACCAGCACCTGGAACCTTAGATCCGAAACGAATCGTGACACCTTCATCCGGCTGAACGCGGATAACCAGTGCGTTCTGACCAAGTGCAGAAGTCTGGTGGTCAGCAAACAGGTATTGAGGAGCTCGCTTGAATACGACAGCAATTTCGGTCACGCGACGACCCAAACGCTTACCCGCACGCAGATAGAACGGAACTCCGGCCCAGCGGCGGGTTCCAATGTCGAGGCGCATGGCTGCATAGGTTTCGGTGACGGACTGAGGGTTCATGCCCTCTTCGTCCAAGAAGCCAACTACCTCTTCGCCACCCTGCCAGCCACTGGCATATTGGCCACGAGCGGTTGCTTCGCCCAGGTTTTCGGGCAAGCGAACAGCGGCAAGAACCTTTTCCTTCTCCGCACGCAAATCTTCTGCGTCGAAGGAGATGGGCTCTTCCATGGCGGTGAGTGCCAAAAGCTGGAGCAAGTGGTTCTGTATAACGTCACGCGCAGCACCGATGCCGTCGTAGTAGCCAGCACGACCGCCCACACCAATGTCTTCAGCCATGGTGATCTGGACGTGGTCCACGTGCTCAGCGTTCCACAAAGGTTCAAACAGCTGGTTTGCAAAGCGCAGCGCCAAGATGTTCTGAACGGTTTCTTTGCCGAGGTAGTGGTCAATGCGGAAGATCGAGTCCGCAGGGAAGACAGATTCAACTACTTTATTCAGTTCACGAGCAGTCTTGAGGTCACTACCAAAAGGCTTCTCAATGACCACGCGGCGCCACTGGCCCTCAACTTCTTCCGCCAGGCCTGCACGCTTGAGCTGAGAGACAACCTCAGGGAAGGAGCGGGGAGGAACGGAGAGATAGAACGCATGGTTGCCCATAGTGCCGCGCTTTTCGTCCAGTTCTGCAATTGTCTTCTTCAGACGATCAAATGCGGCGTCGTCGTTGAATTCACCCTGAACGAAGCGAATGCCTTTAGCTAGCTGCTCCCAGACTTCCTCGCGGAATTCGGTGCGGGCATACTGCTTGACCGAGTCGTGCACGACCTGTGCGAAGTCTTGGTCTTCCCAGTCGCGGCGAGCAAAGCCCACGAGTGCGAAGCCAGGAGGAAGAAGACCACGGTTAGCGAGGTCATAGACCGCGGGCATGAGCTTTTTACGAGCCAAGTCACCGGTCACACCAAACAGCACCAGACCACAAGGTCCAGCGATGCGGTTGAGTCGACGGTCTTCGGCAACGCGGAGAGGGTTGTTCTCCGGAGTGATGTCAACAGGTGACATGAACGTCCTTTAGTTGAAGGCTGCGAACAGGTGTTCGAGTTCAGTGTTGGGGTTAGTCAGGGTGAGGGTCAGTACGGGACGACCGTGGTCGGCCAGAACGTTTGCATCACCAGCAGCCTGAGCAGCAATGAGCTGACCAAAGCTGAAGGGGCGCTCAGGGATGACAACGTCACCGTCTGGGGCCTGGAGAATCTGGATGAAGACACCCACTGCGGGCCCGCCCTTGTGGAACTGGCCAGTGGAGTGCAGGAAGCGTGGTCCCCACCCGAAGGTGACGGGGCGACCCGCACGAGCAGCAACGAGGTCGCGCACACCGTGAAGCTGAGGGTAGTTTGCACGGTCAACGTAGGCCTGAACCGAAACATAACCATCTGCAGGAAGCTGTTCCAAAACAGCAGTGATTGCCTCGCGGACTGTTTTGGCATCTCCCAGGTCACCGTGAGCACGCACTTCAATGCCCTTGTCGGTGAACAGAGGCTCGGTAGGTGCAGGACGGTTATCCAGCAGTGCGCGAGCAGCAATCTTTGCCGACTCCACATCTGGCTGGTCGAAGGGGTTGATGCCCAGCAGGCGGCCTGCAACAGCGGTTGCATACTCAAACACCATGAACATGGCACCTAGGGTGCCCGAGACGAGGATTTCACCTTCGTGCTTGTCACGGTTAAGCAGGTGGAACTCGTGTGCATCATCGACAAGGCGCAGCACCTGAACATCTGCATAACCTGCAGAAAGTTCGGGGGAGACAACGTCCAGAACGACGGGAAGAATTCCTGTGCCTTCCTTACCGGTGGACTCAGCAATGAGCTGTTCAGCCCAATCTGGGAAACCAACCAGGTGAGTGCCATCGGTCACAAGCGCCAGCTTGTTCTTGAGGGGAGAGGTTCCTGCAATTGCTGCACCCAAGATCAAACCGGGGTTCTCAGGCTGATCAACAGCGAGGTCAATCGAGATGGCCTCTGCTTCGTTAAGCAGTTCGTTGAGATCCACACCGGCAAGACCGGAAGGAACCAAACCGAATGCAGTGAGTGCAGAGAAGCGTCCGCCCACGTTGGGGTCGGCGTTGAAGACGCGGTATCCGGCTTCACGTGCTGACTTATCCAGAGGAGAACCGGGGTCGGTAACAACAATGATGCGCTCGAGTGGGTCAATGCCCACAGCGGCAAAGGCTGCTTCATAGATGCGCTTTTGGCTGTCAGTTTCGACAGTGCCACCGGACTTGCTGGAGATCACGACTGCGGTGGTCTCCAGGCGGTCGGTGATAGCTGCCTTGATCTGTCCAGGCTCAGTGGAGTCCAGCACAGTGAGCTCTGCCTGCATGGTTGCGGTGATGACCTCGGGGGCTAGTGAAGAACCACCCATGCCACCCAAGACGATGTGGTTGACACCCTTGGCTCGCAGCTCGTCACGCAGAGCCTCAATCTCAGGTACGAGGGGACGAGAGATCGAGACAGACTCGGTCCAGCCCAGACGAATAGCTGATTCAGCTTCAGCTGCCTTGCCCCAGAGCGCGGGGTCCTGAGCAGTGATGCTGGAAGCTACGAGGTCAGCAACCAGTTGAGGAACGTGTGTCTCAACAGCTGCTTCAGCTGCTCCAGAAACCTTGATGCGGAATGACATTTAAGCTCCAGCCAAAGCGGTGTTGACGGTCTCGAGGAGTTCTCCCCACGAGATGATGAACTTGGAAACACCCTCAGACTCGAGGACGTTGGTCACGTCCTGGAAGTCCACGCCCACAGCTGCCAGAGCTGCGAAGACAGCCTTGGAATCTGCGTAGTTGGGGGTGATGGTGTCACCAGTGACCACACCGTGGTCGTAGGTGGCATCCAGAGTCTTTTCAGGCATGGTGTTCACAATGCCAGCAGCAACCAGCTCGGTGACGTAGAGAGTGTCGGGGAGGCTGGGGTCCTTGACTCCGGTGGAGGCCCAGAGGGGACGCTGCACGTTAGCACCGTTAGCCAGCAGTGCTGCAGCACGCTCAGTGTCGAACATGTCCTCGAAGAGTTCATAGGCCAGACGAGCGTTAGCCAGACCTGCCTTTGACTTGAGAGCCAGTGCCTCAGGGGTGCCAATGGCGTTGAGGCGGTTGTCGACCTCGGAGTCCACGCGAGAAACGAAGAAAGAACCTACTGAGTGAATCTGAGAAAGGTCGTGGCCGTTGGCCTGAGCCTTTTCGAGTCCTGCAAGGTAAGCGTTGATGACGGCTTCATAGCGGTCGAGCGAGAAGATGAGGGTCACGTTGACCGAGATGCCTGCACCAATGACTTCGGTGATGGCGTCGAGGCCAGCCAGGGTTGCAGGAATCTTGATCAGAGCGTTGGGCTTGTTGACCTTGGCCCACAGGCGCTTTGCTTCTTCCACGGTGCCAGGAGCATCGTGAGCAAGGGTGGGGGAGACCTCGATGGATACGCGGCCGTCTACGCCCTGAGTTGCGTCGAAGACGCCACGGAAGATGTCGCAGGCATCTGCAACGTCATCGGTGGTGATGTCGAACACGGCTGCTTCTGCATCTGCACCAGCAGCTGCGAGCTTCTTGACCTGTGCTGCATAGCTCTCACCGTTGGTGAGAGCACCCGCGAAGATGGTGGGGTTGGTGGTCACACCAACGACGTTCTTTTCAGCAATGAGTGCCTGAAGGTTTCCCGAGGTGATGCGTTCACGTGAGAGGTCATCGAGCCAGATGCTGACGCCGGCTGCGGACAATTGTGCGGTGGGGGTGTTCGACATGAACGTTGATTCTCCTAGGGAATGTGGTGGAGCGGATCAGGTATGAAGTTGTAACACGGGGTGTGAAAAGTTATTCCTCACACCCCGTGTGAAGTGTTACTGAGCTGCGAGGGATTCTTTCGCAGCGGCGACAGCAGCATCGGTGGTGATACCGAACTTGGTGAACAAGGTCTTGTAGTCAGCCGATGCACCGAAGTGTTCGATGGAAACGCTGCGACCAGTGGAGCCGACGATCTTGTCCCAGGTCAGCGACAGACCAGCTTCGATAGAAACACGAGCCTTCACTGTGGCAGGAAGAACGCTCTCCTGGTATGCCGCAGGCTGCTCATAGAACCACTCGAGGCAAGGAACCGAGACCACGCGGGCGTGGATACCTTCTCCTGCGAGCTGTTCACGAGCTGCCACAGCGAGCTGAACTTCAGAACCAGTTGCGATGAAGATCACATCTGGCTTGCCGTTAGCGGCGTCAACGAGAGTGTAGGCACCCTTCGCGGTTTCACGAGCGTGAGCGAAGGTATCGCCGGTAGCAACGCCCTCTCCGCGGGTGAAAACTGGAATGTTCTGACGAGTCAGAGCAATTCCTGCAGGTCCGTTGCGACGCTCGAGGATGGTCTTCCAGGCGTAGGCAACTTCGTTCGCGTCAGCAGGACGAACTACATCCAGCTCAGGAATGGCGCGCAAGGTTGCGAGCTGTTCGATGGGCTGGTGAGTGGGGCCGTCTTCACCGAGGGCCACTGAGTCGTGAGTCCAGACGAAGATCGAAGGCACCTTCATGAGTGCGGCCAGACGCACAGCAGGGCGCATGTAGTCGCTGAAGATGAGGAAGGTTCCACCGTAGGCGCGGGTCTTGCCGTGCAGGGCAATACCGTTCAGGATGGCGCCCATGGCGTGCTCGCGAATACCGAAGTGCAGGACGCGACCGTAGTTGTCGCCAGTCCACTCGTGGGTTGACCACTGAGCCGGAACGAAGGATTTGGCACCCTCCAGAGTGGTGTTGTTGGACTCAGCGAGGTCAGCAGATCCACCCCAGAGTTCTGGAATCACGGGGCCGAGAGCGTTGAGCACCTTGCCAGATGCGGCACGGGTAGAGACCTCGGTGCCACCTTCGAAGACAGGAAGTGCAGCTTCAACACCTTCAGGAAGCTGACCAGCTTCGAGGCGGTCAAGAAGCTTCTTGTTCTCAGGGTTTGCTGCAGCCCAAGCATCGAAGCTCTTTTGCCATTCAGCGCGTTCAGCAGCACCCTTCGCTACTGCTTTACGGGTGTGTTCGATAACCTCGTCGGCTACCTGGAAGCTCTGTTCTGGATCAAATCCAAGAACTTCCTTGAGGCCCTTGAGCTCTTCTGCACCGAGTGCAGAACCGTGGATCTTGCCGGTGTTCTGCTTCTTAGGCGAAGGCCACCCAATGATGGTCTTGAGGATGATGAGCGAAGGCTTGTCGGTGACAGCCTTTGCTGCCTCAATGGCGTCGTTCAGAGCAGCGACGTCTTCAACGTAAACACCGGTCTTCTTCCAATCCACCGTCTGGACGTGCCAGTCGTAGGACTCGTAACGCTTAGCTACATCTTCGGTGAACGCAATGGTGGTGTCATCTTCGATCGAGATCTGGTTGGAGTCATAGATCGCGATGAGGTTACCCAGCTGCTGATGGCCAGCAAGCGAGGATGCCTCGGCAGTGACACCTTCTTGCAGGTCGCCGTCACCCGCAATGACATAGACGAAGTGATCGAAGGGGCTCTTGCCTGCAGCTGCGTTGGGGTCAAACAGACCGCGCTCGAAGCGAGATGCGTAAGCAAAACCAACAGCCGAAGCCAGGCCCTGTCCGAGAGGACCAGTGGTGATTTCAACACCCTTGGTGTGGCCATACTCAGGGTGACCGGGAGTGAGTGACCCCCAGGTACGCAGAGCCTTGAGGTCTTCGAGTTCGAGTCCGTAGCCGTTCAGGTAGAGCTGAACGTACTGAGTGAGCGACGAGTGGCCCACAGAAAGAATGAAGCGGTCGCGGCCAATCCACTGGTCGTCCAGTGGGTCGCGGCGCATGACCTTGTTCCACAACAGATACGCAGCAGGAGCGAGGCTCATTGCGGTTCCGGGGTGACCGTTACCCACCTTCTCGACTGCGTCTGCGGCGAGAACACGCGCGGTGTCAACTGCCTTGTTGTCTAGTTCGGACCAGTCGAGCTGCGCCATGTGAATATCGGCCTTCCGTTTTTCCGTGTGGAGGTGAGGGAGAGAAAATTACGATGGCTGGAAATAACAGCCATGCACGCCGAATAACGGCTCTTATAAGTATAGGCAGTTACCGGCTTACGCCGACGGGGAACGTGCCAGATGTCGAACCATTACCTCCCGTAGACTTGAGGCTCTCGCGCACTCCACTCTTGAGGACTCATGAACGCTTCCGAATCTGGCACCACAGCGGTGTCCAAGGTCGGTTTTAAGCGCAAAGTTGCCGCGTATGTCTCGCTGACCAAGCCCCGTGTGATGGAACTGCTGCTGGCAGTGACCATTCCCACCATGTTTTTGGCCCAAGAAGGCATCCCCAACCTGTGGTTAGTCCTTGTTGTTCTTCTCGGCGGCATGATGAGCGCTGGTTCTGCGGGAACCTTCAACTGCTACATCGACCGCGATATTGACCGTCTGATGAACCGCACCAAGGGACGCCCACTGGTAACTGGTGAAATTTCTGACCGTGAAGCGATTGTGTTTGCCTGGGCGCTCGCGATCATCTCAACTGTGTGGTTCCTGCTGTTTACCAATGTGTTGGCGGCGTCACTGTCTGTCTCAGCTATTGCGTTCTACGTGATTGTGTACAGCCTGGTCTTGAAGCGCCGCACCCCGCAGAACATCGTCTGGGGTGGAGCCGCAGGTGGTTTCCCCGTACTGATTGGCTGGGCTGCGGTAACCGGTTCACTGACCTGGACCCCGGTGGTGTTGTTCCTCATCATCTTCTTGTGGACACCACCGCACTACTGGCCCCTGTCCTGGCGATACCGCGAGGACTACAAGAACGCCAACGTGCCCATGCTCACCGTGGTGCGCGGACGCGTCACAGTGGGACTCCAGATCGTGCTGTACGCCTGGGCAACCTTCGCAGCAACACTGCTGCTGGTTCCTATCGGTCACATGGGGTGGACCTACACCGCTATCGCCACGGTGGCAGGCGTGTGGTTTGTGGTGGAAAGCCACCTGCTTTACTCACGCGCACTGCACCACGAAGACCCCAAGCCCATGCGCTTGTTCCACTTCTCCAATGGCTATCTGTCGCTGATTTTCCTCGCGGTGGCCATTGACGCCTTGCTGCCTTTCTAGAATTCTTTTCTGTGTCTTGCGCCTGAACCATCAGGCGCTTTTTTGCATTTCATCTCGAGAATTAGTTGCGTTTATTGCGTTTAAGTCATAATCTACTAACTCGAAGAAGGGAAACACCATGAGCTTGCTTGATGAGAAAGCTGTAACTCCTCCACAAGGGGCAGAACGAGCGAATCTTCAACATTTTCTTGAGCGATCAACTCTAGAAACGGAAATTACTCACACACTTGTTCTCGACGGTAATTCGATTGAAGTGCCAACCAACGTCGCACAAGCAGTACTCGACTTACTTTCGCGACTCTCGAAAGGACAATCCGTGCTCATAGGTTCAGTAGACGAAATGCTCACAACGTCTCAGGTCGGTGAACTTCTTGGTATTTCCCGTAATTACGTAACCCAGCTCGTAGACCGTGGAGATATACCTTTTGAATACAGGGGAACTCATCGACGTATTCGATTGCAAGATGCAATCGAATACGGAAATGCGGCTCGTGTTGCAAGGGCGAAAAGCTTGGACGAGATTTCAAAGATTTCAAAGAAAGCTGGTCTCTACGCAGGTGACGAGTTCTAAATGGTCTTTCGGGTATTTCTTGACGCAAATGTCCTAATCCCCGGTCGGATTAGAGACGTTTTACTTTCGCTCGCAGAGGTAAGGATTTTTGAACCTTTGTGGAGTGAAGAGGTGTTAATCGAGGTTCGAAGAAATCTTCCAGATTCGATGAGCGAAGATGACAAAGATGCCCTCTTCTGGCATATGGAGAATGCCTTCCCTGAAGCAAAAACGGCAGTACCTAGAGGTGCGCTTGGAATTTATGACGGCATGATCAACGACAAAGATCGTCACGTTATTGCTGCTGCGTTGCTTGCCAAAGCTGAGCTGCTACTTACCTCTGACAAAAACCTTCGAAATGAAGTGAGGGAATTTCCTTGGCTTGACGCACAGGATCTTCCGGAATTCATTGCTTATTCAATCGATGCTGATATTGACCGCGCCAGAGATGCTTTAGTCAAAATGGCGCGAAACAGGTGGGTGGATGACGAGAGTCTTAGTTCGGAAGAAATCATTTTCAGATTGAGAAAGTATTTCGAGAAGTCTGGCTGGTCACCAGAAAGTCTCTAGATGGCAGAGAGTCTCCGGCTTGAATGTCCCTACCCGCCAGTAACGTAATGGCATGGTTACAGGGGAACTAAAAGCACAGGTAGACAAAGTCTGGAATGCATTCTGGTCAGGTGGAATGGCCAATCCAGTTGAAGTAATTGAGCAAATTACTTATCTACTCTTTATTCGCCGCTTGGACGAGCTCCACACCCTGGCCGTCAACAAGGCAAACACAACAGGAAAGCCTCTAGAAAACCCTGTTTTCCCTGAAGGATTAGATCACTCAGGTCGCACTCCTCGCTCATATAACGACCTCCGTTGGTCGGTTTTCACCAACTTTGGTCCAGATGAGATGTACGCGGTCATCGATGACCATGTCTTCCCGTTCCTTCGTCAACTTGGCGAAGAGGGCTCAAGCTATGCCCGCAACATGAAAGATGCCAGGTTCACCATCCCCACGGCGAACCTGCTCATCAAGGTTGTTGATCTTCTCAATGAAATACCTATGGCTGATCGTGACACCAAAGGTGACATCTACGAATACATGCTTTCGAAGCTCGCAACTTCAGGTACGAACGGTCAGTTCCGCACTTCTCGCCACATAATCAAACTCATGGTCGACATGGTGGCTCCAACCCCGTCAGACACAATCATTGACCCTGCAGTAGGCACAGGTGGATTCCTCATGATGGCGGGGGAGTATCTCCATGACCATCACCCCGAAATCTGGACAGACCCCAAACTGCGTGAGCATTACAACACAGACATGTTTACTGGTTTTGATTCGGATGCAGCAATGGCACGTATCGGAAGTATGAACCTGTTGCTGCACGGTATCGAGAACCCAACCATGGAACGTGCTGATTCATTGGGTGAGACACATCCGCAAGACAAGCAGTACTCACTTGTACTTGCCAACCCGCCATTTGCGGGAAGCCTCGACTTCGAAGCAACTTCGAAAGAACTTCTTCAGATGGTCAAAACAAAGAAGACAGAACTTCTCTTCGTAGCGCACATTGTGAGGCTTCTCAAAAACGGTGGGCGTGCAGCAATTATTGTGCCGGATGGAGTTCTCTTTGGCTCCAGCAACGCTCACAAACAATTGCGCAAAATGCTGGTAGAAGAACATAAATTGGATGCAGTAGTCAAACTTCCATCGGGAGCGTTTAAACCATATACAGGCGTCTCGACTGCTATTTTATTCTTCACGAAGACCAGCTCAGGTGGAACAGACATGGTTTGGTTCTATGACGTTCAAGCAGACGGCTTTTCCCTTGATGATAAACGTACCAAGCTTGAGGAGTCGCACGAAAATAACAATTTTCCAGATTTATTAGAGCGTTGGAAATCGCTTTCGACGTCCCCTGAATTAGAGCAATCACGCCTTCCTGTCGAACAGTCCTTTATGGTTTCCAAAGAACAAATCGTTAAGCAGGACTACGATCTTTCAATTAATCGATACAAAGTATCTGAAAACAAAAAAGTGTTACATCGTGACACGAAAGAAATACTTATGGAACTTTCAGAATTAGATTCAAAGTTTCTTTCATTAATTCAAAATATTGAACAAGAGTTAGACAACTCATGACCTTTGACACTGTACTTCTCCGAGAAGTCGTTGAGATTGATTCCAAACAAGTTTCATCCTCGAACATAAAGTCTGGTTCCGTTTATGTCGGCCTAGAACACATATCTAGGGGAGGAACCTTAAACCAAGAAACCGTGGTATCAGCGGGGGATCTTAAGAGTTCGAAGTTTGCTTTCGATGAAAGACATGTACTTTTTGGAAAACTTAGGCCAAATCTCGGAAAAATTGCTTTACCCTCAGTTTCCGGAATTTGCAGTACAGATATTTTGCCTCTAAGACCAAAGAATGGCTTGGACAGAGTCTGGCTTGCACTCTGGCTACAAACACCACAAATCGTTGAGCTTGCAGCTTCACGTGCCACGGGTGCTAATTTGCCCCGAATAAGCTCAAAAGTACTTGGAGAGTTTTCAATTCCTCTCCCTTCAATTGAGGAACAAAATCGGCTTTCAGGAATTCTTTTTGATGCTCTCGAGATTAGAAAAGTTATCCTGAAAAAACTTTCATTATTGGAAGATCTTGAGAGATCAATATATGAGGAGCTAGTTTCTGGAGTTTCTTCATCAAAATTCCCAGAAGTACCTCTAATTGAAATTTGCGAAACGATAACAGATGGAACACATAGTTCCCCTGTCAGAACTCATGCGGGGGTTCCAGTACTTAGCGCCCAAAATGTAAAAAATGGCATCTTTAGTTCAAAAACAGATCGATTCACTAATGCTGAAGAACTAGCAACTTTCCAAAAAAGGGTTTTGCCCCGTGAAGGAGATGTTCTTCTTACAATTGTTGGGACAGTTGGACGTTCGGCAGTTTTAGAATCAAATTTCGATTTTGTTCTTCAACGAAGTGTTGCCATATTAAGGCCAAGGTTGGGATTGGTAAATTCGCTCTTTCTGAACAGCTCCTTTGCCTCTCAAGAGTTTCAAAATCAACTGATGAGAGCCACAAATACATCAACTCAGGCGGGGGTCTACCTAGCCAAATTGAATAAATTGACTATCACTTTGCCTCCAATTGAGGTTCAAAAGGTATTTGAAAACAGAATTAAAACAACAATTTCTGCGAAACAGTTGTTGTTGAACCATCTAGAAGTATGGAATGAATTTTACGCCGCTCTCCAGGAACGGGCATTTTGCGGTGAGTTGTAGCTATTTTTGAAGTTGTAGGGGGAGGTGTACATGAGTAACTTTGGTTTTGTTTCTAGTGTTTGGCCATTAATTGCTGAGGAAGCCAAACGTTCAGAACATGCAACTTATGGCGACCCTCGCTCTTCCATGTTCTACGCACGCCGAGCTCTGGAATTCACTCTCCGTTGGCTCTATGACGCCGATGGATCTCTAGTTCGTCCTTACAACGATGAACTTTCGAGCTTGCTGCACGAACCAACTTTCAAGAACCTTGTTGGCCAGGGGATGTTCATGAAAATGAACTTCATTCGCAAGGAAGGAAACCGTGCTGTTCATCACGCTGGATCCCTTTCTAGCAACGAAAGCCTGACGGTAGTGAAAGAACTTTTTCACGTCCTTTTTTGGTTGGGCGTGCATTATGCGCCAACCCCTGAACAGCGCCCTGAAGTTGCTTTTGATCTTGCACTAGTTCCGAAACCACAGCCCGGGGTTGCGGCAAGGACACTTGCGCAACTTCAAGCAGTCGCTGCGGATCTTGAAGCCAAAGACGAGGAGCTCAAGAAAGCACTAAGTGCCAATGCTTCACTTGAGGATGAACTAACTAAACTGCGTGCAGAAGTGGCTGCAGCTAAGGCAGCTAATGCTGTTGTTCCGGATACACATGATTACAACGAGGCAGAAACTCGATCTAAGTACATCGATCTCGATTTGCATGATGCTGGTTGGCTCTTAGATTCTCCGCGAGATCGAGAATTCGAAGTCACGGGAATGCCAAATAATCAAGGCATTGGTTTCGTGGATTACGTGCTGTGGGGCGACGACGGTTTGCCACTTGCTGTGGTTGAAGCCAAGAAAACAACTGTTGATGCTCGCGTGGGGCAAAACCAGGCCCTTCTGTATGCCAACAGCCTTGAGGCTATGTATGGTCAGCGCCCATTGATTTTCTATACCAACGGGTATGACACGTGGTTCTGGGATGACAAGAATTACCCCGCCCGTAGAGTTTCTGGTTTCTTCACTAAAGAAGAACTCAACCTCAATATTCAGCGTCGCACTTCCAAGATAGCTCTTTCAAGTCTGACCATTGATAAGAACATCACTGGCCGTCACTATCAAGAGCGCGCAATTCGTAAGGTTGCGGAAAGCTTTGAGTCTCGCCATGAGCGTCGAGCTCTGCTTGTAATGGCCACGGGAAGTGGCAAGACCAGAACCGTGATTTCCCTTGTAAAGCTTCTTCAGCAAGCGAATTGGGTCAAGCGGGTTTTGTTTCTAGCCGACCGTGTGGCGCTAGTAAACCAGGCAACGACCGCTTTCGCCCAATTCTTGCCTGATTCTGCGCCTGTAAACCTGGTTACTGATAAAGACACAGACGGTCGTGTCTACGTCTCCACCTACGCGACAATGATGAATCTGATTGATCAGGGTGGCGATGATGTTGGGCGCTTTGGTCCTGGTTACTTTGACCTCATCATCATTGATGAAGCTCACCGATCTGTGTATCAAAAATTCGGTGAAATCTTCAACTACTTTGATTCGTTCCTTGTTGGCCTCACGGCTACACCCAAGGACGAGGTAGATCACAACACTTACGGGTTATTCAACCTGCAAGACGGAGTCCCAACCGACTCCTATGACCTAGGAGAAGCCATCCTTGAGGGTTATCTTGTTCCTCCAGTAGCTCGACCTATCAAGCTAGCTTTTCCTACGCGTGGTATTTCATACGATGAGCTCAGTGAAGATGAAAAAGAGCAATGGGATCTTCTTGACTGGGGAGATGAAGGCCGGCCGGACGAAATTGACGCAGCAGCCGTCAATAAGTGGTTATTCAACACCGACACCGTAGATAAAGTCCTTGAAGTCCTCATGAACGAAGGACGTCGTGTTTCAGCAGGTGACAAGCTGGGAAAGACCATTGTTTTCGCTAAAAACAATGCTCATGCGACATTTATCGAAGAGCGATTCAATGCAAATTACCCGGAATATGCGGGTCATTTCGCTAGAGTCATCACCTACAAGACCCCGTATGCACAAAACACTCTGGATGAGTTTTCTCAAACCCAAAAACTGCCACAAATAGCGATTTCGGTTGACATGCTGGATACCGGAGTCGATGTTCCAGATGTAGTAAACCTTGTGTTCTTCAAACCAGTCTTCTCCAAAACAAAGTATTGGCAGATGGTCGGCCGCGGAACCCGCTTACGACCTGACTTGTACGGTCCCGATGAGAACAAAAAAGACTTTGTCATTTTTGATGTGTGCGGGAACATCGAGTACTTCAATCAGGATCTTCCGGCGTTGGAAGGCACTTCTTCTGAGCCTCTGAACCAAAGACTTTTCAAATCACGAGCTGCACTGATTGGTGCGCTTGATTCTCTGAACGACAGCTCTGATGAGGATAAGCAGATTCGCGGAGAAATCGCGACTTATCTGCACTCGGTAGTTTCGGGCATGACTGAAGCTAATTTCCTTGTTCGTGCAAAACGTAAATACGTAGAGCGCTTTACAGATCCACAAATCTGGCTCTCATTGACTTCTGAAGACCTCGCTGATGCAGCTGAACACCTCTCAGCGCTTCCCTCCAGCGTTTTGGCTGCAGACAGTGACGAGGAAGCCAAGCGTTTCGATTTGATGGCGTTACAGGCGCAATTAGGAGTTCTCACCAATCCAGTGGCTCTCGAAAGCATCAAGAACAGAATTCAGGCAATTGCACTAGCCCTCTCGGAACAGCCCACAATCCCAATAATTGCAAAGCAACTCGTGCTTATTGAGTCGATCTCAAGTGATGAATGGTGGGACGGAGTTACTGTCTCCATGTTGGAACTGATGAGAATCAGACTTCGTGGTTTGGTATATCTCATTGACTATTCCAAGAAGCCGATTGTTTATACATCTTTCGTGGATACCCTCGGGGAACTCGAGCCGGTTGACATCATCATTGCGACTCCAGGCGTAGACAAAGTTCGTTTCCGTGAAAAGCTCTTCGCATTCCTCAGGGAACACGAAAACCAAGCGGTTCTTCACAAGGTTCGCATGGGTCGACAACTCACAGACCTCGACCTGGAACAACTCGAGTCAATTTTGGTAACAACAGGTGGGTTCGCTCCGGTTGATATTCATGAAGCAGCTCAAGAAACCGAAGGGCTGGGCCTGTTGATTAGGTCTGTGCTCGGTTTGGACCGTGACGCTGCAAGCGATGCCTTGAGTGAGTTCACTACTGGGTCAACACTGACGGGAAATCAGTTAGCTTTCGTCAATTTGCTGATCGAACAGCTAACCGCCAGGGGTGTTGTGCCTGCATCTTTGCTCTATGAAGCGCCATTCACTGATTACGCCCCAAGTGGCCCTGAGGGGATCTTTGACGGTGCACAGGTAAGTGCGCTCGTTTCAGCACTCGAGCAAGTCAGAAAGACAGCGCTGGCGTCTTAAACGACTACTTGACCGGCTTACGCAGGTTGAGCAGCGCTGAAGTCGTTGCAGCAGCAACTAAGCAGGCCAGCAGCATGTGGATTCCCACCAGAAGCGGAGGGAGTCCAGTGCGGGATTGAATGATGCCCACCACAATCTGGGCCACGTTGACCGCCAGAAGCATCAGCAAGGCATTGCGCTCAGCAAGCTGGTGTGCACGTGAGGACATCACAATGGCCAGCACCGTCAATCCCACAGCCACATACGCAGGGTAAGAGTGGAGCGATTGCAGAATGCCGCCATCAAGGCCGTTACGTGGCGCATCCGCGTCTCCGGCGTGAGGGCCAGAACCAGTAGTGAGAATGCCCAAGATGATGGTCACGATCTGGAACACAGCAGCTAACCACACAATGCGGGGCAGCGACCACGCAGTAGGGGAGACAATCCAGGTTCGTGGAGCATTCCCGTTATAGACATGGAAGACCAGCACTGTAGAAAGCACAATCATCACGATCGAGACGATGAAGTGCAGGCCCACAACGTAGGGGTTGAGCTGCATCAAGACTGAGATGCCACCAATAACCGCCTGTGCAGGGATACCGAGACCAATCAGCAGGGTCAACCAGAAGAAGTCCCTGCGGTTCTTACGCATACGGAAGACGAGAGCAAAGGTCACAATCGCCACAATGACCAGAAGGAAGGTGAGTAAGCGGTTACCGAACTCGATAATGCCGTGAATACCCATCTCGGGGGTGTTCACCAGAGAGTCTTCCGTGCAGGTAGGCCAGGTGGGGCAACCAAGACCGCTCGCGGTGAGGCGAACGGCGCCACCGGTGACCACAATGAGGATCTGCACAACGAAGGTTGTCCAGGCCGCAATCCGGACCTTGCGATCAACGGTGGTGGGGAACCAATTCACAAGAGTGCTCACGATGGGGAATATTCCTTCGATGATTAGTTGTTGTTCGCTGAGGAAGAACTCATTAACCCTGTTATTGCTAGTGAAGTAAGGCTAGGCTAAGTGAGTTCAATGTGATCGTGCGTAAGCCGATATCTCGAGGGCGAGAACATGCGAGATTGCCGCGGTTTTCGCGACAGTTCGTGCGTTCTCTTCTCAGTCTAGATTCGTAAGGAAGAGTGCCATGTCAGACATCCTGATCGACCGGCCCGAACTTGAGGGCATTGGGCAGTATGAATTCGGCTGGCACGACAAAGATGCAGCCGGAGCTAGCGCTCGCCGAGGTATCAGCGCAGAGGTCGTTGCCGACATCTCTGGCCTGAAGAATGAGCCCGAGTGGATGCTCAAGATGCGCCTGAAGGCATACGAGATCTTTGGTCGTAAACCCATGCCCAACTGGGGTGCCGACCTCTCCGGAATTCACTTTGACAACATCAAGTACTTTGTCCGTTCAACGGAACGTCAGGCACAAACCTGGGAAGACCTCCCCGACGAAATCAAGGACACCTACGAGAAGTTAGGTATTCCTGAAGCAGAGCGCCAGCGCCTCGTTGCTGGTGTGGCAGCACAGTATGAATCTGAAGTGGTCTACCACCAGATCAACGAAGAGCTCGAGCGCCAGGGCGTCATCTTCATGGACACCGACACTGCTCTGAAAGAGCACCCTGAATTCTTCGAAGAATACTTCGGCACCGTGATCCCCTCGGGAGACAACAAGTTCGCCGCTCTCAACACGGCAGTGTGGTCGGGTGGATCCTTCGTTTACGTGCCACCAGGTGTGCACGTCGAGATTCCTCTTCAGGCTTACTTCCGTATCAACACGGAGAACATGGGTCAGTTCGAGCGCACCCTCATCATCGCTGACGAGGGAAGCTACGTGCACTACATCGAAGGTTGTACTGCACCGATCTACAAGAGTGACTCTCTGCACTCTGCTGTGGTCGAAATCATCGTGAAGAAGAACGCCCGCGTTCGTTACACCACCATCCAGAACTGGTCCAACAACGTCTACAACCTGGTGACCAAGCGTGCGATTGCGCATGAAGGCGCCACCATGGAGTGGATTGACGGAAACCTCGGTTCCAAGGTCACCATGAAGTACCCCTCGGTCTACCTGGTCGGTGAAGGCGCAAAGGGTGAAACCCTTTCCATCGCCTTCGCTGGTCCCGGTCAGCACCAGGACGCCGGCGCCAAGATGATCCACATGGCTCCTCACACGCAGAGCTCGATCGTCTCCAAGTCGATTGCTCGTGGTGGTGGTCGTGCCGGTTACCGTGGTGAAATCCGTATTGATGCCAATGCGCACAACTCTGCCAACACGGTGCGCTGTGATGCGCTCTTGGTCGACACTCAGTCTCGCTCTGACACATACCCAGCTATCGACATCCGTGTGGATGACGTTCAGCTCGGCCACGAGGCAACCGTCTCGAAGGTCAGTGAAGACCAGCTCTTCTATTTGATGAGCCGCGGTATGGCTGAAGACGAAGCAATGGCCATGATTGTTCGTGGATTCATTGAACCCATCTCTCGTGAACTTCCCATGGAATATGCACTCGAGCTCAACAAGCTGATTGAAATCGGCATGGAAGGATCCGTGGGCTAAGTGACTGTTCCCGTACAAGTTCGTTCTGCGCGCCCGAAATCGACTAATCCTGCCGATTTTGAGGCCGTTACCGGTCGTGAACTCGACTGGAAGTTCACCCCTGTAGCCAAGCTGCAGGAGCTCATTGCTGGTGAGCTCGATGGTTCTCGTTTTGACTACACCGCAACTGTTGCTGCAGGTGTGAGCCTGTCCTGGATTCCTGTCAGCGACCCACGTGTGGGCTCTGCCGGTCTTCCCGAAGACAAGGCATCTGCAAATGCCTGGGCTGCGGCTGCCGAAGTTCTTCTCGTTTCGATTGCGTCTGAAGATGTCTCCGAGATCACCATCACTCGTGACGCACTCGGAACCACCCACCGCGCTGCACACATTGTGATTGAGGCGGCACCGTTCTCCAAGGGAACAGTTGTTCTGCAGAACAATGGCGATGCTCGTTTGGTTGAAAACGTCGAAATTCTTGTCGGCGCTGAAGCTGATCTCAACGTCATCTCAGTCCAGGAATGGAACGATGACGCACTGCACCTGGCCAGCCACTTTTCTCGCGTGGGACGTAACGCGTCCCTCCAGCACAACGTTGTCTCGCTCACCGGTGAAGTTATCCGCGTGAACCCCTCCACCGTTCTGGCTGAAGATGGATCTTCCGTCAACATGCTCGGTGTCTACTTCGCAGACGCACACCAGCACATCGAACAGCAGGTGTATGTCAACCACGACGCACCACAGTCCAAGAGCCGAGTCACCTACAAGGGTGCGCTGCAGGGCAAGGGTGCTCGCACCGTCTGGATCGGTGACGTGCTTATTGGCAACAAGGCAACTGGAACTGACTCGTATGAGCAGAACCGAAACTTGATGCTCACCGAGGGAACCCGCGCAGATTCGATTCCTAACCTCGAAATCGAAACAGGTGACATTGCCGGTGCTGGTCACGCTTCGGCAACCGGTCGTTTCGATGACGAGCAGCTCTTCTACCTGCAGGCCCGTGGCATCAGTGAAGAAGAAGCACGTCGCCTCGTTGTTCGTGGATTCTTGAACGAAGTTGTTCAGCAGTTGGGCGTTCCAGCCCTCGCTGAACGCATTGAGGCTTCCCTCAATGCCGAGATCGAAGCTGGAGTGAAGTAATGGCTGCTGAGAAGGTGTGCGCTGCAAGTGAGCTCGTGCTCAACCAGGCCAAGAAGGTTGTTGTGGGAGGAATTCCCGTGGCACTCGTTTTGGATGCTGCCGGAGATATCCACGCCATTGGTGACACCTGCACTCACGGAGATATTTCCCTCTCTGAGGGTTTCGTTGAAGACGACACCCTCGAGTGCTGGGCGCACGGCTCCAAGTTTGAACTGACCACAGGTAAGCCACTGACCTTGCCTGCCTACGAACCCGTCCCCGTTTTTGTCGTCGAGGTTATCGACGGCGAGATTTTCATTGACCCCACCGTCACGAAAGAGATCTAAGCCATGTCAACTCTGAAGATCACCGACCTGCACGTCAGCGTCGAGACCGACCAGGGCACCAAGCAGATTCTGCGCGGCGTCAACCTTGAGATCAACTCGGGTGAAACCCACGCCATCATGGGCCCCAACGGTTCGGGTAAGTCGACTCTGGCCTACACAATCGCAGGTCACCCCAAGTACACCGTAGACAGTGGCTCCATCACCCTCGACGGCGTTGACGTACTCGAGATGAGCGTAGACGAGCGTGCCAAGGCAGGTCTGTTCCTAGCTATGCAGTACCCCGTGGAGATCCCCGGTGTGACGGTCACGAACTTCCTGCGCACTGCCAAGACCGCAATCGATGGTGAAGCACCTTCGCTGCGTAACTGGATCAAGGATGTTCGCGAATCTATGGCGAACCTCAAGATGGATTCCAGCTTTGCTGAGCGCAACGTCAACGAAGGCTTCTCCGGTGGTGAGAAGAAGCGTCACGAGATTCTTCAGCTCGAACTGCTCAAGCCCAAGTTTGCAGTGCTTGATGAGACCGACTCTGGTCTCGACGTAGACGCTCTCAAGATCGTTTCTGAGGGTGTTAACCGTGCGAAGGCGAACTCTGACATGGGTGTGCTGTTGATTACGCACTACACCCGCATTCTTCGCTACATCAAGCCTGAATTCGTGCACGTTTTCGTCAACGGCAAGGTTGCTGAAGAGGGCGGTCCTGAGCTTGCAGACCGTCTCGAGTCTGAGGGCTACGACCGTTACCTCGAGATTGCCTAACAATGTCTTCTGAGCTCTCTGACGACCGCTATAACGAGTGCATTGATGCGCTCAAAGAGGTCATGGACCCCGAACTGGGTATCAACATTGTTGACCTGGGGCTCATCTATGACCTCAAGTGGGATGACGAGAATGATGCACTGATCATTCACATGACCTTGACCAGTGCTGGTTGCCCCTTGACCGATGTCATTGAAGAGCAGACTGCACAGGCACTGGATAACGTTGTGGATGCGTTCCGCATCAACTGGGTATGGATGCCACCATGGGGGCCTGAGAAGATCACTGATGACGGTCGCGAAATGATGCGCGCCCTCGGGTTCTCCCTCTAGGAATCTTTTCGTCGTAACAATTCCTGAAAGAAATTTTTCACAAATTCTTTCCAGCGTTTAGTCTGAGGAGCATGCCTCAGGGATTCAATACGCGTTCGATTCACGTCGGTCAAACCTCAGACCCCACAACGGGTGCTGTCGTTCCACCGATTTACCTGTCATCCACCTTCCAGCAGGAAGTCCCTGGAACGCCCCTCAATGGCTTTGAATACTCGCGCTGCGATAACCCCACTCGCACTTCTCTACAGGAAAACCTTGCGTCACTTGAGGGTGGTCTCCTGGCTTATTCTTTCGCCAGTGGTATGGCTGCTGAAGATGCCTTCTTCCGTGCCGTTCTGAAGCCCGGTGATCACATTGTTTTGGGTAATGACGCTTATGGCGGTTCCTACCGCGCTATTGAACAGGTTTATGGCCCTTGGGGTGTGACGAACTCGTGTATTGATTTCACTGATCTCACTTCTGTTGAAGAGGTCATCAAGGCCACCAAGCCACGCGTGGTGCGCATTGAAACCCCCACCAACCCCCTGATGACCATCGTGGATATTGAGGGTGTCTCCACGATTGCCCACAAGCATGGTGCACTCGTTCTTGTCGACAACACTTTTGCAACCCCCGCACTCCAGCGTCCCATTGAACTGGGTGCAGACGTTGTGCTGCACAGCACCACCAAATATCTCGGTGGTCACAGTGATGTTGTTGGCGGAGCCATCGTTCTCACCGACGGAGAATTGGCAGAAAAAGTTGCCCAGATTCAGAACTGGCTGGGAGCAATTTCTTCCCCATTCGATGCCTATCTGACTATGCGCGGCATCAAAACTTTGGGTGTGCGCATGGAACGTCACTCCAGCAATTCCTTGGCTTTGGCTGAACGCTTTGAAAACCACAAAGCCGTTGAACGTGTGCTTTACCCAGGACTTGCTTCACACCCAGGTCACGATATTGCCAAGCGTCAGATGTCGCTCTTCGGCGGCATGATGTCAATGCAATTGGTAGGGGGAGTGAAGGCTGCCGAAAGCCTGCTCACCAACACCAAACTCTTCACTCTGGCACCGTCGCTGGGAGGAGTTGAATCCTTGATTGAGCATCCAGGACTCATGACTCATCACTCCGTTGAGGGAACCGCTCTCGAGGTTCCAGCGAACCTGGTGCGCATCAGCGTGGGCATCGAAGATATCGATGATCTCATCGAAGACCTTGCGCAAGCACTGGATTCTCTGCTCTAATCAGTAATCGCGAATACGCAAAGACCTACAGGTTGATCTGTTCGTCGCACCCCTGCGACATTTCACCTGTACAAAAGCGAAAGCCCCTGACATCAGTCAGGGGCTTTCGTTCTTGAAGTTACTTACTTGGTGCGAGAAGTGAGCTTCCAAACGAGAGGAAGCAGACCGCCTGCAGCAAGGGCCTTGATCAGGTCACCTGGAATGAAGGGGTAGAGACCCGCCTGAAGAGTTGCGCTGAGGTCGTTGGGGTAACCCAGCTGACCGAGTGCAACAGAAAGCCAGGGGAGGCCCACTGCGTAAATGACGGCAGTACCAGCAAGGAATGCACCGATAGTACCCAGAACCTTACGGTCCCACTGCTTCTGTGCGAGCCAGCCCACGAGAGCAGCTGCCAGGACGAAACCGATCATGTACCCACCGGTAGGCCCAGCAAGTTTGGCCAGACCAGCGCCGCCTTCAGCGAAGACAGGAAGACCTGCAACACCAAGACCAACGTAGAGAAGCATAGAGAGTGCACCGCGGAGAGAACCGAGGGTTGCACCAACGAACAGCACTGCAAAGGTCTGTCCAGTAATGGGCACAGGCCACATAGGAATAACAATCTGTGCTGCACCAGCGGTCAAAGCTGCACCTGCAGCAATGAGGGCAACATCTGTAGCGAGAGTGCGCGAACCGATACGGTCAGCGAGCACAGGACGTGAAGCAGCAAGAGTGATGTTCGACATAGAAATATACTAAAGGAAGAAAAGAGCCTTAAGGCTTAGTAAAGACATACAAACGAATCGGGAAAAGCCTGTGCTCAACGTCCAAGACCTTGAGCTGCGCGTAGGCGCCCGAGTGCTCATGTCGGAAGTTTCCTTCCGCGTCTCCAACGGAGACAAGATTGGGTTGGTCGGCCGTAATGGTGCCGGCAAGACCACATTGACTAAAACACTCGCCGGCGACCTGCAACCAGCTGGTGGCCTCATCGAGGTCGGCGGAGAGATTGGTTACCTCCCACAGGACCCTCGCTCTGGCGATCCAGAAGAGCTTGCTCGCACGCGAATCCTCAACGCTCGTGGCCTAGGTTCGCTCGTGCAGGGCATGGCTGAGAACAGCATGCTTATGGGTGATGCAGACGAAAAGGTCGCTGCGGAAGCCATGCGAAAATATGGCGAACTCGCTGACCGCTTTGATGCACTCGGTGGCTATGCGGCTGAAGCAGAAGCTGCCTCGATAGCATCGAACCTGCAGTTGCCTGACCGCATTCTCGATCAGCCCCTCAAGACACTTTCTGGTGGTCAGCGCCGTCGTATTGAGTTGGCACGTATTTTGTTCTCTGGTGCTGAGACCATGTTGCTCGATGAGCCAACGAACCACTTGGATGCCGACTCTGTCGTCTGGCTTCGCGAATTTCTCAAGGGATACCAGGGCGGACTAATCATCATCAGTCACGATGTGGAGCTGGTCGGCGAGACAGTGAACCGTGTGTTCTATCTGGACGCCAACCGCCAGGTCATTGACGTCTACAACATGAACTGGAAGAACTACCAGAAGCAACGTGAACAGGACGAGCAGCGCCGTAAGCGTGAACGTGCCAACGCTGAACAAAAGGCTTCCACGCTCCAAACGCAGGCTGCCAAGATGGGTGCTCGTGCTTCCGGTGCTGTGGCGGCAAAGCAGATGGCCCGTCGTGCTGAAACCCTTCTGGCAGGTCTCGACGAGGTTCGTCAGAGTGACAAGGTGGCGAAGCTACGCTTCCCCGATCCTGCGCCTTGTGGCAAGACGCCGCTCATGGCCACAGACCTCTCGCGTTCTTACGGATCTCTCGAAATCTTTACCGCTGTGGACCTCGCAATCGACCGTGGTTCACGCGTCGTGATCCTGGGATTCAACGGTGCTGGTAAGACAACCTTGCTCCGTATTCTTGCGGGTGTGGACAAGCCTGACACCGGTGAAGTCATTGAAGGTCACGGCCTCAAGGTCGGCTACTACGCCCAGGAACACGAAACTCTTCGTGTGCAGGACTCTGTCTTGCAGAACATGGTTTCTGCTGCGTCTCACATGACCGAGACAGAGTGTCGCAAGGTGCTTGGTTCCTTCTTGTTCACCGGTGATGATGTGCTCAAGCCTGCAGGTGTTCTATCTGGTGGAGAGAAGACTCGTCTGGCCTTGGCCATGCTGGTTGTCTCGAGCGCGAATGTGCTCCTTTTGGATGAGCCCACCAACAACCTGGACCCCGTTTCTCGTGAAGAGATTCTGGGAGCACTGGCGAGCTATAAGGGCTCTGTCGTGCTGGTTTCTCACGACCCCGGAGCAGTTGAAGCTCTCAACCCTGAACGAGTGTTGATCTTGCCTGACGGTATTGAAGATCACTGGAACAAGGAATACGCCGACCTCATTGAGCTCGCCTAGAGCTTCACAGGCGTAGCCTGTAGTCATGCTTATTGCTGAACCTATTGATGTGCCCGAATGGGTCAATGGTTTGGCTATTGGTGTTGCGAGTTTGCAGGGTGCGATTTATGCATCCGGATTCCGGGATCGCAAGCTTGATCTCTTCGGCGTTGCGGTCATCGGTATTGCAACTGGTCTCGGTGGTGGATTCCTTCGAGACATTCTTCTCAACCGTCTCCCCATTGCTCTTACCGAGAATTGGTACATCCTTACCGCTCTCGTCGCGGCATTGCTGGGTATGTTCTTGGCTCGCATTTTCCGTCGGATTGACTGGCTAATCACAGTCCTTGATGCGCTGGCACTGGGATTGTTTGGAGCATTGGGAACCACCGCGGCACTGGTCTCTGGTTTGCCCTTTGTTCCTGCACTGTTTGTTGGTGTCATCACTGCTGTGGGTGGCGGTTTCATCCGTGACTTGCTGCTGAACATGCCCATCTCGGTTATGCACGTCGGTTCGCTTTACGCCATCGCTGCTGCAGCTGGTTCCATCGTGTTGCTGGGCTTCAACGAAGCAAACATTGGACTGGAATACAGCGTCCCCATCAGCGTTGCTGTGACCACAATCCTGCGCTTGCTTGCTGTCCGCTTCGGCTGGTCACTGCCAGAGCAGCGCATGCTGAAGTCTCTGCGTAATCCCAAGTTGGTGCGGCCAGCAGACCTCACGGGACCAATCGACGTCCAACGAGACCTGTAATGCCCACTTATCGTGATGAGGGTGTGGTGCTGCGCACCCACAAACTCGGCGAAGCAGACCGCATTGTGACGTTGCTGACAAAGAGTCACGGCAAGGTTCGTGCAGTGGCAAAGGGGGTCCGTAGAACTTCCTCGAAGTTCGGTGCCCGACTTGAACCGTTTATGGTGGCGGACATCCAGTTCTATGAAGGCCGCAGCCTCGACACCATTCAGCAGGCAGAAACCATTGCCTCCTATGGCGCGGACATCGTGGATGACTATCCACGATTCACCGCAGCCAGTGTGATGGTGGAGACAGCTGACAAGGTCACAGAGCTGGAAGGCTCCCCGCAGCAGTATCTGCTGCTGGTGGGAGCCTTACGCTCCCTCTCTCGCCAGGAACATCCCACCGAGCTCACTCTGGATTCCTATCTGCTTCGAGCCTTGAGCCTTGCTGGATGGGCACCCACCTTTGATAGCTGTGCACGTTGTGGCGAGGTTGGTCCGCACGAAAGCTTCGTCGTTCAACTGGGTGGCATGGTCTGTGTGAAGTGTGCACCTCCCGGTGCTCCACATATTGTCCCCGAAGTTGTGAGTCTCTTGGATGCACTAGTTCGTGGCGAGTGGGATGCGGCTGAGGCTCATACCCAGCAGAATTGGAGCAAGGCATCTGCCCTGGTTTCTGCCTATACCCAGTGGCATTTGGAACGAACCCTTCGATCTTTGGAGCATGTAGCGAAATGAGAAAGCCCTACACGCACAAAGACGCGGTTGAATATAAGCCCCTGGACTGGACGGGTGTCTATCCACCCGCTTTCGATGGTGCAGTTCCGAACCACGTTGCCATCGTGATGGATGGCAACGGGCGTTGGGCGAACCAGCGCGGCCTCACCCGTGTCGAAGGCCACAAAGCCGGTGAAGCAGCACTCCTGGATGTTGTGGCTGGAGCTATCCAAGCTGGTGTGAAACACCTGAGTGTCTATGCCTTCAGCACCGAGAACTGGAAGCGCTCACCCGATGAGGTGCGCTTCCTGATGGGCTTCAACCGCGATGTTCTTCACCGTCGCCGTGACCAGCTCAACGAGTGGGATGTCCGCGTGCGCTGGGCAGGTCGTAAGCCTAAGTTGTGGGCATCAGTGATTGAGGAACTGCAATACGCAGAAGAACTCACCAAGAACAACAAGACCCTGACTCTCACCATGTGTGTGAACTACGGTGGTCGCACTGAGATAGCAGACGCTGTGCGTAAGATCGCTGACGAAGTTGCCTCCGGCAAGATCAACCCCAGCAAGGTCACCGAGAAGTTCATTGCGAAAAATCTCTACATCCCAGACATGCCTGATGTGGATTTGTTCGTCCGTTCCAGCGGTGAACAGCGCACCTCCAACTTCTTGCTGTGGCAGTCGGCCTATGCCGAGATGGTGTTCTTGAACCAACTGTGGCCTGCCTTCTCCCGCACAGACTTGTGGGAAGCAATCGAGCAATACATTGGCCGTGACCGCCGCTTTGGTGGTGCCATTGATAAGCCCAGCGCGAAATAGCCTGCAGACGCCAGTTTCAAACCCTAAAGTCGAGGCATGAGCCGACCAATCCGTGTGGTTTTCCTGGTCTTCTACTTTGAAGCCTGGGACGCCCTTGATGCCATTTATCGTGGCATGTTGGCTGATCCTCGTTTTGACCCCATGGTGGTGTCACTTCCGCGCAAGCTCACTGGGTATGACAAGTTCCGTGATGAGAAGAAGGTCAGTGCCTTTCTGGAGTCCCAAGGAATTGAGCACGAGAGATTTAAGTTCAAAAAAAGCAAAGATGGCCTTGCACGTCTCAAAGAACTCGCACCCGATTATGTGTTCTTGAACTACCCCTGGCAGCGCAACTACAAAAAGAACTACCAGATAGAGAAGCTGGTCGAGTTCACCAAGGTTTGTTACGTGCCCTACTTCTCAACTTCCCTCGTGCAGGAGCCGGGGGAGTCGGGAGTTGCTCCGCATCAATACACGCAGCCCACTCACCAACTGGCACACATGGTATTTCTCCAAGATGCCGACACTAAGGCAGCTTTTGATGCCAACGGCCGAGCCGATCATTCGTTCCTGACAGGCACACCCAAGATTGATGCACTGATGGCGGCTAAAACAGATGTGCCTTCCATATGGCCCATTGTTCGCGAGCTGCCAGGTGGAAAAGAACCATTCAAACTGCTGTGGGCACCACATCACAGCTATGCCGATCGTTGGTTGAACTTTGGACACTTCAACGACCAGCGCGAACCCATGCTTGCTTTTGCCCAACAGCATCCTGAGATGGACATCGTGTTCCGTCCGCACCCGTTCCTCTTTGGCACGATGACGGACCGAGAAGTCATGACTCAAGAGGAAGTCGATGACTGGCGTGCACGATGGGATGCGTTGCCCAACACCTTCACTGATCTCGGAGCACCGCTCACCTCGATACTTCTCGGTTCAGATGCACTGTTAACAGACGGTGTCTCTTTCCTTGCGGAGTATCCGCTGGTGACGGGCAAACCTGCCATCTTCTGGGAGAAGAGCGTGCACTGGGACTTCTCTCCTTTAGGGAATATTGCTGCTGCCTCCACCGTTACCGTTCATACGATGGCTGAGGTTGAAGGGGCAATCGCGCAAGCCCAGGAAGGAACACTGCCAGATCGCAGTGCCGAGATTGCTGCACTCGTGAAGGCCGTTCGGCCCCAACCCGCATCAGCAGCCCAGACCATCATCGAACTCGTCGCAAAGGATTTCTCATGACCACCGCACCCATCAAGGTTGATATTTGGTCTGACGTGCAGTGCCCATGGTGTTACATCGGCAAGCGCAAGTTCGAAAAGGGTGCAGAGCTCTATGGCCGTCCCGTCGAGATCGAGTACCACTCCTTTGAGCTAGCGCCAGATACTCCCGTGGACTACGAAGGTGATCCCGTTCAGTACCTCAGTGAACGCAAGGGCATTCCGGTGGAACAGGTGCACCAGATGTTAGAGCGCGTGACAGGCATTGCCGAGAGTGTGGGTTTGAACTACAACTACGACGCTGTGCACCAAACCAACACCATCAAGGCGCACGAGCTCCTGCACTATGCCAAGGCTCATGGCAAGCAGCTCGAAATGAAGGAACGCCTACTCAAGGCCTACTTCATTGATGGTGAACACGTGGGCAAGAGCGAAAACTTGGCGAAACTTGCTGCAGCGATTGGCCTTGATGAGGCAGATGTGTTGCGTTCTCTCAACGATGAAGAGTACCTCGCTGCTGTCAAGGCAGATATGGCTCAGGCGCAGGCCTATGGCATCAATGGGGTTCCGTTCTATGTCAAGATGGCAAATACGGCATCTCCGGTGCACAGGATTCAGCCACCTTTGCAGCAGCACTCACAGAAGCTGCAGAAAACAGGGACTAACTCTCCTTTTTTCGCTACAGTCCCAGCTCACAACGTGGGATACTTGAAATACAGGAGCGAATGACGATGATGAGTGTGAAGACAGGTGCCCGGGCGGGCAATTTGAACATTGGGCCAATTCAGGCCGAAGTTCCTGTCGTACTCGCACCCATGGCAGGTATTACCAACATGGCCTACCGTCGCCTCTGCCGTGAGCAAGGCTCCGGAATCTTCGTCTCCGAGATGATTACCTCACGTGCACTCGTCGAGAGAACACCTGGTTCCATGCACTTGATCCAGACCCACCCCAGTGAAGAAGTGCGCTCCATTCAGCTTTACGGTGTGGCACCCAAGACGGTGCGTGAAGCCGTCACCATGTTGGTGGCAGAGAACCGCGCTGACCACATCGACCTGAACTTTGGTTGTCCGGTGCCCAAGGTCACCCGCAAGGGTGGCGGTTCTGCACTGCCATGGAAGAAGGATCTCTTTCGAGAGATTGTCGAAGAAGCCGTCAAAGCTGCTGGTGACGTTCCCCTCACCATCAAGATGCGTAAAGGCATTGACGCTGACCACCTCACCTTCATTGAGGCGGGTAAAGCTGCTGAGGGTGCCGGTGTTGCAGCGATTGCTTTGCATGGTCGCACTGCCGCCGAGTTTTACTCTGGTCACGCTGACTGGAACGCGATTGGTGAGCTCAAGCAAGCCATCACCAGTGTTCCCGTATTGGGCAATGGCGACATTTGGTCTGCTGAAGATGCGATCCGCATGATGGAGCAGACCGACTGTGACGGCGTTGTTGTTGGGCGCGGATGTTTAGGACGCCCCTGGCTCTTCGCTGAATTGGACGCTGCGTTCCGCGAGCGTGCTGGTTTACAAGAACCCGGCAACCGGGTTGAACCCACTCTGGGCTATGTCGCAGCGACTCTGCGTCGCCACCTTGAGCTGTTGATTGAATTCTTTGACACCGAAGAACATGCGTGCCGAGACATTCGTAAGCACATGGCCTGGTACTTCAAGGGTTATCCCGTTGGGGGAGACGTCCGCTCTCAGCTGGCTCAGGTGACGAGCTTGCAGCACTTGGACGACCTTCTTGGGCAGCTTGACTGGTCTGTTCCTTACCCGGGCGCTGATGCTGAAGGTCAGCGTGGTCGTCAGGGCACGCCCAAGCGTCCGTCTCTACCCGATCGTTGGCTTGAATCCCAAGCTCTCAGTGATGCTGAGAAGGCAGTTGTGGCTCATGCTGAAATCGATGCGAGTGGTGGCTAATGTCTGATCACATTCATGAAACTGCCTCTATTCCGGTGATTACTCCCGGCTATTCAGAGTTCGATGCCGAGCGCATGCTCGAAGAGACACATTCGTCACGTCGTTCCGACTTTGCCCGTGATCGTGCTCGGCTCTTGCACTCCAGTGCTCTTCGTCGTCTTTCTGCCAAGACTCAGGTGCTCAGCCCCACCGCTGGTCTCGACTTCGCCCGTAATCGTTTGACGCACTCACTTGAGGTTGCTCAGGTGGGCCGTGAGATTGCCGGGCGTTTGCGCCTCGATCCTGATGTGGTGGACACCGCCAGCCTTGCTCACGACATTGGTCACCCACCTTTTGGCCACAACGGCGAGAAGGCTCTCAACACGTGGTGTGCAGATATTGGCGGCTTTGAGGGCAATGCGCAGACTTTGCGTTTGCTTACTCGCCTGGAGCCCAAGGTATTTGGAACCAACGGTCGCAGCTTTGGCCTGAACTTGACCCGCGCCAGCCTGGATGCCAGCACAAAGTATCCCTGGCCAGAACAGCAAGCTGTCATTGATCCAACAGGCCGTGCCAAGTTTGGCTTCTACGCCGATGATTTCGATGTCTTTGAATGGATGCGCCAAGGCGCACCAGATCGCCAGCGCTGCATTGAAGCACAGGTCATGGACCTCAGCGATGACATTGCCTACTCTGTTCACGACTTTGAAGATGCCATCTTCAACGGTTACGTGGACGCAGGGGAACTCGGTGCCCGGGTCAATCACGATGAGCTCGTGGACTCCATGTTTGAGTGGATTGGTGGTGAGTTCACCCACGATGAACTCATTGCTGCCTTTGATCGTCTCGACAACCTCGATGTCTGGGTCGACACCTGGGATGGTTCGCGCATTGCTCAGGCGAAGCTGAAGAACCTCACCAGCCAGCTCATTGGTCGTTTTGCTCACGCAGCAGTTCACGCCACCCGTGAAGCACACCCCCAGCAGAACCTGGTTCGATTTGGTGGCAACGTCATTGTTCCTGCCGAAGTTCGGGCAGAGATTGCTGTGCTCAAGGGAATTGTTGCGGCGTTTGTGATGACCACGAACTCGCGTCAGCCTGTCTATACCCAGCAGCGTGAAGTCCTCACGGATCTGTGTAATACCTTGTTTGAACAAGGACCTGACGTACTGGATCGTCACTTTGCAGATGACTGGAACCACACCACGGATGAAGCGGTTCGTCGCCGCATTGTCATTGACCAGGTTGCCAGCCTGACCGATCAATCGGCATTTGCGTGGCATAACCGCCTCTGTGGTGGCAATAACTCTGCGCAGGTGATTGTCTAGTGGCCGGCCGTATTCGCCAAGCAGACGTGGAAGAGCTCAAGCAGCGCGTAAATATTGCTGATGTCATTGGTGACTACGTCACCTTGAAGAGTGCGGGTGTTGGGTCAATGAAGGGGCTTTGTCCTTTCCACGATGAGCGCTCTCCGAGTTTTCACGTTCGACCCACCGTGGGCTACTTCCACTGCTTTGGGTGTGGTGAATCAGGTGACGTTTACACCTTTGTTCAGAAGATGGATCACCTCAGCTTCACGGAGTCGATTGAACGGCTTGCCCAGCGCATCAACTTTGAACTCCACTACGAAGAAGGCTCTGGCAAGCCCAATGAGTCGGGGAACCGTTCACGTATTCTGGCAGCCAACACAGCAGCAGCTGAATTCTTTGTGGCACAGCTGGCCACCCCTGGAGCTGCCGAGGGGCGCAAATTCCTCGGTGAGCGAGGCTTCGACAAAGCAGCTGCGGAGCACTTCGGTATTGGCTATGCGCCTAAGGCATGGAACGAACTTCGTGACCACCTCAAGACCAAGGGTTTCACTGAAGAAGAACAGCTCCAGGCAGGTCTGCTCTCACAGGGTGACAAAGGTGTCTATGACCGCTTCCGCGGTCGTGTGATTTGGCCCATTCGAGATGTGACCGGACAGACCATTGGGTTTGGTGCGCGCAAGTTGTTTGACGACGACCAGGGTCCCAAATACCTCAACACTCCTGAGACACCGGTCTATCACAAACAGCAAGTGCTCTACGGGTTAGACCTTGCCAAGCGAGATGTTTCCAAAACCCGTCGCGTCGTAGTGGTCGAGGGTTACACCGACGTCATGGCTGCTCATCTCTCTGGTGTGACAACCGCGGTGGCGACCTGTGGCACCAGCTTTGGTGTGGAGCACATCAAACTCATTCGTCGCATCATGGGAGATGACTCGGGGCTCGGTGAAGTGATCTTCACCTTCGACCCCGATGCTGCCGGCCAGAAAGCCGCCATGCGTGCTTTTGCGGAAGAACAGCGCTTTGCAGCGCAAACATTTGTTGCAGTTGCTCCAGAGGGTCTCGACCCCTGTGATCTGCGTTTGGCACGTGGAGAGCAAGCTGTGCGTGACCTCATGGATGCCAAAGTGCCCATGTTTGAGTTTGTCATTCGCCAGATGCTCAAGAACTACAACCTCGACACCGTCGAAGGTCGTGTTGCTGCACTGCGTGAAGCAGCACCAGTCGTGGCAGATATTCGTGACTCTGCGCTTCGCCCTGGTTACACACGCGAATTAGCTCGACTGACTGGTGTGGACGTCTCAGAGGCGCAAGTGGCAGTTTCTAACGCGGTGAAGTCATCTCGCTCGAAAGGCATGCAAACAACCGCTGAGGGCGCACGCCAAGGTTATGCCGGCCCCTCCACTGCCCGTCCAGCAGGTGCGCCAGGAACTCCTGAAGATCCAGCCAACATTGCGCCAGTGGAACCTGAAGGTCCTCGTGTATTTGAGCTGAAGAATGACCCATCTACGCGTCTCGAGCGTGACGCCATGATGGCGCTCATTCAATACCCAGAATTAGTAGGTCTTGAACTCGCGGCAGATGCCGTTCAATCCGCCATTATGGATGCCAACCTCGCCACTGTTCGTGACGCAATTGGTGCGAATGTGAATGAACTGGGTGGAGAAACCTGGCTCGATCGCATCCAGAATGATCTTCCGCAAGATTTCAAGCCCTTAGTTACCCAGTTAGCTGTAGCACCTTTGCCGCAGAAAAATGCTGAGCAGACCCAGTCCTACTGCCGTGGTGTGGTGATTTCACTGATTGAGCGGGACCTCGTTCGTCGTAAGTCTGAACTCGTGGGTCGCCTCCAGCGCACCAGCGTTGATCAGGGTGAAGTCAGCCGTGAGATCCAGCGCGAACTTCTCGAGCTGGAGACAAAGCGTCGTTCACTGCGCGAGGATTAGTCCATGAAGATTCGTCAGAAAGACTGCGTGTGTGAGGTTCCTCAACACGTTGCTGTCTTGGGTGATGAAACAACATCGGCTGCTGCACCTCGGGTTGAATCTGGCCCTATTGCAGTCCTGCCTGAAAACCATGACGACAACACCATTGGTGGAAGTCAGGTTTTCCGTGATGCCGTCATTGAGGCTGGGGGAGACCTTCAGCCTTTGGGTCCGGATACTCGAGGGTTGGTTTGGCTTTCCTATACAAAGTCTTCTGAACTTGGTGAGGTGCTCGCAGCGAACCCTCATCTGACCTGGGTGCAATTGCCTTGGGCTGGCGTTGATGCCTATGCGCAAGTGCTCAGTGAACTCTCACGCCCTGGTTTAGTTTTCACCAGCGCCAAAGGTTCCTACGCCCAGCCCGTGGCAGAGCATGCCTTTGGCATGATCTTTGCGCTGTTGAGACTCTTCCCTCGCCGTATTCGTGCCACCAGTTGGGATGCTGAACCCAAGGGCATATCTCTCTTCAACAAGAACGTCGTCATCATTGGTGCTGGCGGTATTGCGAGGGAACTCATTCGCCAACTAGAACCTTTCAACACCCACATCACGGTCGTGCGACGCTCGGCAGGCCAGGTTCCTGGCGCTGCCAGTACAGTCACAACCAACCGCTTGCACAAGGTCCTGCCCACCGCCGATGTGGTTGTCGTTGCTGCCGCGCTCACAGGGGAGACCACGCACCTCATTGGTGCAGAAGAACTTGCCTTGATGAAACCCACTGCAGTGTTAGTCAACATTGCTCGAGGTCCACTGGTGGATCCAGATGCACTGGTTGAAGCATTGAACGCAGAAAAGATTTATGGCGCAGCCATGGATGTGACACAACCAGAGCCTTTGCCTGATGGTCACCCGTTGTGGACGGCAAAGAATGTGTTGATCACGCCACACATGGCAGATACGCCGGATATGACCGCACCATTGCTGGCAGAACGCATCTCTCGCAACGTCGCAGCGTTCATTGAAGGGGAGCAGTTCACTGGTGTTGTTGACACCGAAGCCGGCTACTAGAGAGCTTGTCTCGTGCGCGGTTTTTGCACCGTCTCATTTGGGGTAATATAAAAACGCCTAAAAGCAATCCCCGATAGCTCAATTGGCAGAGCAACGCACTGTTAATGCGTAGGTTCATGGTTCGAGTCCATGTCGGGGAGCGAAGCCCCTGGTCCTCCACGACCAGGGGCTTTTTACTTGCCCTGCACTCTTCGGTAGCGTGGGGGTGTTCGTGTTGAGGAGGCGCCGTGGCTTTATCTGCTGCTGATAAGCGCGCTCTGCGAACCGGTATCTCTGTCGGCATTGCCGTGGCCGCCTACGGTGTATCTTTTGGTGCGCTCAGTGTTGCTGCCGGTCTCGACGTATGGCAGACGTGTTTCTTGTCTTTGGTGCTGTTCTCTGGCGGGTCACAGTTTGCCGTGATCGGCATCATTGCTTCAGGTGGGGCAGCTGCCGGAATTCCTGCAATCGCTTCCAGTACCTTCTTGGCATTGCGTAACGGCATCTATTCCATGCGTGTGGCACCGATTGTGGGGGATGGGCCTTGGTGGCGACGCCTCGTTGCGGCTCAGCTCACCATTGATGAATCAACTGCAGTTGCGATTGCCCAGGATGAGAAAAGCGCCCAGAAGGTTGGTTTCTGGACCACAGGTATTGCGATCTACATCGGCTGGAACCTCGCCACTTTTGCCGGAGCTTTGCTGGGCAATCTTGTCGGTGACGTTAATCAATTTGGTTTAGATGCCGTCGCAGCAGCTGCCTTTGTGGGATTGTTGTGGCCACGTCTCAAGCAGTTACAAGCTGCTGCGGTTGCCATGGTCGCAGCCGTGCTGGCAACGCTGTTGATTCCCTTCACGCCACCGGGCGTTCCTGTTCTGGCAGCAGCTGTTGTTGCGCTGGTATTTGGTTTGACCAACTGGCTACACCGCGAACCCGCAGCGCAGGTTCAACCAGATGATGCTTCCGAGCCGTTGGATACTCCTGGATTCCATCCAGGGCATGAGGGGGCAACATCATGACTCTCTGGTTAACCGTGATCATCGCCTCGGTACTCTCGTTCGCCGTGAAATACACCGGCTATCTCATTCCACAAAGCATGCTGGAAAAGCCTAAGTTCACCCGTGTGACCAACCTGTTGACGGTTGCCATGCTTGCGGCACTTGTTGCTGTTCAGACGCTCGGATCTGGTCAAGCGATCGCGTTAGACGCCCGCATACCTGCGGTCATTTTGGCGGCCATGCTGTTCTCGTTCCGCGTGCCCTTTATCGTGGTGGTCGCGGTTGCCGGAATCGTGGCAGTGGTGCTGAGAAACCTCGGCTGGATGGCCTAGTCCTCGAGGTTGTCAATGCCGGGCATCCAGGACTTACCGGGCTTACCCCAGCCGCGCTTGCGTTCAATCTTGGACGCCTGCTTGTTGAATTCGTAGTCCAGGCGGTCGGTGTAGAGGTAGCCAAGCAGGTGGTCGTATTCGTGCTGGAAGATGCGGGCGAACCAACCGTCGCATTCGATCTCAAAAGGTTTTCCTTCGAGGTCTACCGCGCGCAGCAATGCCTTCTCGGCACGCACGAGGGGGAAACGCTCCCCGGGAAAGGAGAGGCAACCCTCGTCATCGGCGTCGGTGGTGTCGCGAATTTCTAGAGGAGAAATCAGGAGTGTCGGATTGATGGCCACACCACGTCGTGGTGTTCCATCGTCTTCGGGGTAGTCATAAACAAACACTTGGAGGCCCACACCAACTTGGGGTGCTGCCAGGCCCACACCAGGAGCTTCATCCATGGTGTCGAACATGTCTTGAACGAGGGTTCGAAGCTCGTCATCAAACTTCGTCACCGGCGCAGCGGGTTTGTGGAGGACGGGTTCACCTGAGATAACAATGGGGCGCACGGTCATGCCTCAAGCCTATTAGCAGCTTGGCAAGGTAGCGTTCTAGTTATGCTTGGCGACTTGCCCGACCTCACACAGGTCCACTTCGAACCATCTCAGCTCATTGGTATCCCTTTCGCGCTGGTCGGTGCTGTGTTGATGTCTATTGGCGCTCAGCTTCAGCACCGTGGTGTGGGCAAGGTCGGCAGTGATGGCGACGAGGGAAGTTCTTCACTGAACTTCAAGCAACTCCTCGGGCTCTTCCGCCGCCCGTCCTGGCTCACCGGAACATTGCTCTTGGGTGGAGCGATCTTGTTCCAGCTGATTTCTCTCGGTTTCTCACCCCTGATTGTGGTTCAGCCCATCGGTGCCGTGGCACTGGTCATGACCGCAATCCTCAACTCTCGAGTGAGCAAAACCAGTCTCAATAAAGAATCCGTCATTGCAATCGCGTTGAGCGTCGGTGGCATCGGTATCTTCGTGTCGATTGCTGCATTCACCGCAGTGAACGCCCCGATGACCTCGGGAGATCTTGCCGAGAGTCTGATCATTTTGATTGTTGTTCTCGCCATCTTTGGCGCACTGTATTTGATCTTCCGTAAGCACCTTTCCGCGCTGTACTACATCGTGGGTGCTGGTGTTCTCTATGGTTTTGTAGCCACCTTGGCCAAGGTTGTCATCACGAGCATTACTCACGGTGCAACGGATTGGCTCACCTGGGCCTGCTTGGCGGCTCTGCTGGCGGCCACCATTCTGGGTGCTCTTTTCGTTCAGAACGCGTATTCCTCTGGTCCGCCTGACCTCGTGATTGCAGGGCTGACCGTGATCGATCCCATCGTTGCGGTGACCATCGGTATCGTCATCCTCGACGAGGCATCACAGGCTCCACCCTGGGCGATTGTGGCCTACATTGTTGCAGGAGTCCTTGCCGTCATCGGTGTATTCCTTCTGGCGAAATACCACCCTGATGCTTCTGAGCCACTTGCAGAAGCAGGTGCCGAGGCAAAAGCTGGTTTCCAGGGCGCGAAAGCTGAATCTAAGGCAAAAGTGAATGCAGCGGCACACGGCGCTAAAGAGGCCATCAAGAAGGCCAAGTCCGTAAACTAAAGGCACTATGCCGAAACCTTTACGCATCCTGATTGGGTGTGACACCTTCGGTCCGAACGTTAACGGAGCAGCTAAGTTCGCTGAACGTTTAGCTGCCGGCCTTGTTGAGCGTGGACACGATGTTCGTGTCATGGCTCCTGCCGCCGGACGTAAGTCGGGAACCTGGGTGGAAACCCACGAAGGTCAGCCGATGACGATGTATCGCATCAAGAGCTGGCGTTGGTATCCGCACGACTGGCTCCGCTACATGATTCCCTGGCGGGTGCGCCACAACAGTGCACGAGTACTTGACAGCTTTAAGCCTGACGTAGTTCACTTCCAGTCTCACCTCATTGTGGGTGGCGGTCTGACTAAAGAAGCAGAGCTTCGCGGTATTCGCATCATTGGAACGAACCACTTCATGCCAGAAAACATGATGCAGTTCACGCTTCTCCCCGGCCCCACGCAGCGTGGTGTCATCCGCTTGGTGTGGAAGGCAGCAGCGCGCACATTCGGCCGCGCAGAGGCCGTCACGACCCCCACACGTCGCGCAGCCAACTTCCTCGAGGAATACACCCAGCTCACCGATGTTCACGCCATCTCTTGTGGCATCAATGCACATCACTACACCCCTAACTTTGACACTGACGGTGAAAACCGGATCGTCTTTGTCGGTCGCATTACAGGGGAGAAGAAACTCGATGTTCTCCTCAAGGCATTCCGCAAACTTCCACCTGAGCTCAACGCATCTCTGGAATTTGTGGGCGGGGGAGACCAGCTTCAGCCCATGAAGCAATTGGTTTCTCACCTAGGACTCAATGACAAGGTCACTTTTACTGGCTATGTCTCAGATGACGAGCTGAAGGCTTCGCTTACGCGAGCCAAGGTCTTCGCCATGCCATCTATTGCCGAGCTCCAGTCCATTGCGACCATGGAAGCTATGGCGACGGCACTTCCCATCGTGGGAGCTAATGCTATGGCGTTGCCTCATCTCATCCACGATGGCGAGAACGGCTATCTCTTCGAGCCCAACGATGTGGATGATCTCCGCGACAAGTTGGTCAAGGTTCTCACCGCAGATAAGGAAGAGCTTCTTCGTATGAAGAACAACTCTCTGAAGTTCATTCGCGGTCACGACATCACGCGCACTCTGGACACATTCGAAGCTCTTTACCGTGGTCAAGTGGTTGTTGACCCAGACCCTGAGCTCACAGACGACTAAACTTTTACTCGTAACACCACAAGGGGCGGTAGCTCAGCTGGTTAGAGCAGCGGACTCATAATCCGTCGGTCACGGGTTCAAGTCCCGTCCGCCCTACAAGAAAAGGGACCCCCCGTGGGGGTCCCTTTCTTTGTTTTCTGGCTACTTGAGATTAGCCCCGATTACGTCGATGAGTTCTTCATCTCGATCACCGCTGAGTTCCCACAGCATTGCTCCGCCAAGGCCTTTGGCCTTGATGTAGTCGGTCTTGATCTTGATGGACTGTGGGTCGTCATAGCTGATCCAGAGCTTGCGTGCTGGGTCGTAGAGGTAGGGAACCTGTGCTTCGGCATCCCAGTATCGAGTCATGGTTGGTAGGTAGTTGTTCTTGATGTCGGTGTAATCAAAAACTCCCTTTTCCCATGTGCCCACAGAAGCGTTCACGCCAGACTGGTAGAGGCCGTTAGCTGTCGCGCTCACGTTCTCCCAGCCGCGTCCGTAGAGGGGCAGACCCAATACGAGTTTCTGTGCAGGGAAGCCAGCGTTCAGATAAGCATCAACAGAATCAGAGATGCTGAATCCCTGTGCAATGTCCTTTGATCCCACGTTTAATGGAGCGTTGTGACCTGTGATGGGGTCCCAGCCGCCGTGGTAGTCGTAGGACATGAGGTTCATCCAGTCGATGATTCCACCAATGTTCTTGGCTTCCAGGTTAGGGATAGTGGTGGGGCCAGCGGGTGCTGCGATGGTGAGAGGGTGGTGCTCGCCATCAATTGCAGTCTGTGCTGCCAACTCTGCCTTGAACTCTGAAAGCAGCGCGGTGTAGTTGGCCTTATCTGCTGCAGTACCTGCATAGAGACCGCCAGAGACGGGGTATTCCCAGTCAATGTCGATGCCATCAAACCCGTAGGTCTTCATGAAATCAACACATGAATCAACGAAAACCTGACGAGATTCTGGCGTTGCTGCTGCAGCGGAGAAGTTCTTGCTCCAGGTCCAGCCACCGATCGAGATCATGGTTTCGAGGTTGGGATTAGCTGCCTTGAGTTTGGTGAGCTGGTTGAAGTTTCCGCGCTTGGCGCCCTGGTCCCAGCTATCTCCGGCAAAAGCCTTGTCGGTGTCAGCATAAGAGTCGCCCACAACACATTTGCCATCAGCGATGTTGGCAAAGGCGAAGTTGATGTGGGTGATCTTTTGGGCTGGGATGTCGGCAACTTGATAGTTGCGTGCATAGGTTGCCCAGGAGGGGTAATACGCCACGATCTTCTTATCCCCGGTGTAAGCATCGGGGCTCGGAACATAAGGGTCTACTGGTGGAGTTGTGGGATCAACTGGGGGAGTTGTGGGGTTCACCGTTGGTGTGGGATCTGGCTTTACTGTCTCGGTGGGAGTGGGTTGAGGCGTCACTCCTGAACCAGCCACTTCACACGTTCCCACAGCGGTTGCGCAGGTTGTAGGCAGGACAAAACTGCCGTTATCGGTGAAGCCCAGTGTGACAGAAGCTCCTGGAGCGATAGTGCCATTCCAGGACAGGTTGGTTGCGGTGAGAACACCACCTGCGAGGAAGGAGCTTGCGTTCCACATTGAGACGCTAGAGCCCTTCCAAGGGAGCGAGACAGACCACTTATTCAATGTGGTGGCGCCCGTGTTTGTCACAACCATGTCCACATTGCGTCCCGTGCCCCATTCGCTGGTGACCTTGAGTGCGACCTTGAGTGCACTGGTTGATGTTGCAGGAGTGGTGGGGGTTGGGGTCGGTGTCACGGTGGGATCAACGGTTGGTACAGGGTCGGGCGTCACGGTTGAAGAGCCATTGTTCACTGCACAGGTAGCGCCTGAAACGACGCAGGTGGTGGGCGTCATTGCCCCACCCTTTGGAGCGCCCACAAAACCAAAGGTGACGGAAGCACCAGGAGCTAGTGCAAGGTTCCAGCTGGGGCCTGAGAAACGGTAGCCGCCCGTTGAGCTTGTTGCAATGGCATCCCACGTGGAGCTAATCGTGTTGGCGTAGGGGATGGATACGGACCAGGGATTGATGCTCTTGGTCGAAGTGTTCTTAACCGTGACACT
>NZ_JAVWTF010000012.1:0-38121 GCF_036667855.1 Aurantimicrobium sp.
CGCGGGATACACATTGTCTGCAGGGGCATTTTCAACTGGACCGTAGGAATATCCAGGACCGCCGCTGCCATCTCCAGATGGGTCTCCACACTGAAGGACGTAAATTCCTTCAGTGGTGAGGCGATGGCAGCTAATTCCTTCATAAAAACCAGAACCAATAAGCGATACGGTGCTTGCAACGGCCTGGGGTGCAGCTTCACCATTGAGCTCAAAAGAGATGGGCACACCAGCAACGTCCATGGAACCTGTCCAGACGCGGTATTCACTCAGTGCGGAATCTGGGGCAGCAGCACCTGTTGCTGTGGGCGTAGAAGTCGTTTCTGGTGCAGGAGCCACGACCGATACAACGGCTGAGTAGATTCCGAATCCCAGGGCGATCACGACAACGCCGGAAATTGACCCCACGATGATTCGATTGGTGCGCTTACGTGCTTTCTGAGCACGTTCATGTGCAGCCTTACGGTCTGCATACGTCTTGATACGGTCACGATCTTCTTTGGTTACGCGGTTGTCGCTCATCTTTGCCATAGCAAGCAACGCTAATCTAAAGTCCATGGCACAAGGTGATTCGACACTCGGGGGACAGACAGCTCCTCTTGCTGTGCGAATGAGGCCTCGTTCCCTTGCTGAGGTAGCTGGTCAAGATCAGCTGCTCAAAACTGGATCGCCATTACAGGTTCTCGCTGCCCCAGGTTCACAAAGTGCGGTTTCCGTGATTTTGTGGGGACCTCCAGGAACAGGCAAAACTTCCTTGGCTCATGCCATCGCCACCTCGTCCGATCGTAGATGTGTCGAGCTTTCTGCTGTGACGGCGGGTGTCAAAGACGTGAGAACCGTCATGGAAGAGGCCCAGTCTCAGCGTGATCTCTATGGCGTGCGCACGCTGCTCTTTCTTGATGAGATTCACCGTTTCAGTAAAGCTCAGCAGGATGCTCTTCTTCCTGGTGTAGAAAACGGGTGGGTCACCCTGATTGCTGCAACAACGGAGAATCCCTCATTTAGTGTTGTCACACCGCTGCTTTCGCGTTCTCTCTTGTTGCGACTTGAGCCTCTCTCGGATGCTGCGCTGGATGCGCTCATTCAACGTGCTCTCGATGAACCATTTGGCCTGGCAGGAAAGTTCAGCGTTGATGAAGAAGCACGTCACGCAATTATCAACTTTGCTTCCGGTGATGCTCGTCGTGTGTTGACCTCTTTAGAGGCAGCATCCTCGATTGCGCAGCAAACGTCAAAAAAGAAAACCGGCGTTATAGCTGTTACGGCAGATCATGTATCTTCAGCCGTGGATTCTGCCTTGTTAAGATACGACCGCAATGGAGATGAGCACTATGACGTCATTAGTGCCTTCATTAAGTCCATTCGTGGTTCTGACCCTGATGCTGCTGTTCATTACCTTGCTCGCATGATTGCTGCGGGGGAGGACCCCCGGTTTATCGCTCGTCGATTGATTATTTCCGCTGCTGAAGACATTGGCTTGGCTGATCCAAACGCCCTCGGAATTGCCACCTCTGCGGCAGATGCCGTTGCGTTGATTGGTATGCCTGAGGGCCGTATTCCGTTATCTGAGGCCACGATCTATCTCGCTACGGCGCCTAAATCGAATGCGGCCTATAACGCCATCAATTCTGCTCTTGCTGATGTTCAGGCAGGAAAGTCAGGTCTTGTTCCCACTCATTTGCGGGATGCTCACTATGCGGGTGCGAAAAAGCTGGGACATGGCAAGGGTTATAAATACCCTCATGACAACCCGCTTGGCGTTGTCGAACAGCAGTACTTGCCAGACACCCTGGCCTCAACCGAGTATTACTCGCCAACAGATCATGGTTCAGAGCGTGATGTAAAGGCCCGTTTAGAGAAACTTCGGGCGATTACCAAGAAGCGTCTGTAGCTCATCACCAATAGTGATAAGGTTTTAGAGTCTATTTCGACTGTGAAGCGCGGCTGCAACACAGTGACGAAAGAACTGGATGGCCCTGTAGCCGGGCACCATGACGAACCCCTCGATTTTCGCTCTATTACGAGCGTGTTCATTTTGTTTGTTCAATCGAAAAGGAAATTGTGTCTACTAAGTCACGTACCCGTAGCAAGACCCGTCTGTCGCGTGCCCTCGGCATCGCACTGACCCCTAAGGCAGCAAAGTACCTGGAAAAGCGTCCCTACGCTCCAGGTGAGCACGGCCGCACCAAGCGCAAGGCTGACTCTGACTACGCAGTTCGTCTGCGTGAGAAGCAGCGTCTACGCGCTCAGTACGGTATCCGCGAAGCACAGCTGCGCAACGTCTTCCAGGAAGCTCGCAAGACCCAGGGTCTGACCGGTGAAAACCTGGTAGAGCTCCTCGAAATGCGTCTTGACGCACTCGTACTCCGTGCAGGTTTCGCACGTACCACCGCTCAGGCTCGTCAGCTGGTTGTGCACCGTCACATCCTCGTTGATGGTCAGCTGGTTGACCGTCCATCTTTCCGCGTAAAGCCTGGACAGCTCATCCACGTCAAGCCACGCTCTGAGGTTCTTGAGCCGCTGCAGGTTGCTGCAGCTGGTGGACACGCTGAGGTTCTTCCTCCCGTGCCCGCATACCTCGAGGTTGAACTCGATAAGCTTCACGCAACCTTGGTGCGTCGCCCCAAGCGTGCAGAAGTTCCCGTCACCTGTGACGTACAGCTCGTGGTTGAGTACTACGCAGCTCGCTAAATTCTTAGCTGGGAAAGGGTGTGGATCTTCGGATCTGCACCCTTTCTTGTTTTATTGCTCACGCTTGCCTCCCGTAGACTGGAGTCTCGCATTTGCACCGTTCATCTGGAGAAATCATGAAGCAGCTCTTTTGGCTTACCGTAGGCGTTATCGCCGGCTTCTTTGTCGCGCACAAAGTAAACCAGACAGAACAGGGCCAGGCGTTCTTCGCCGCTGTCGACGCGAAAACTCGTGACTTCACTGAGGCGCTCGTCGAAGGATACAAAGAGCGTGAGGCAGAGCTACGCGCAGCTCGTAAGAACTAACTATGCAAACTGCTGAAATTCGCCAACGTTGGCTTGACTTCTTTGCTGCGCGTGAACACACCGTAGTTCCCTCTGCATCACTGGTCAGTGATGACCCCACGCTTCTGTTCACCGTGGCAGGAATGGTTCCATTCATTCCATACCTTTCCGGTGTTGTGCCACCTCCATACCCACGTGCAACCAGTGTTCAAAAGTGCATTCGCACCTTGGATATTGAAGAAGTAGGTAAGACCACTCGTCACGGAACCTTCTTCCAGATGAATGGAAACTTTTCATTTGGTGACTACTTCAAGGAACAGGCCATTGAATATGCCTGGGAACTTCTGACAACGTCTGAGGCTGATGGTGGTCTTGGCTTTGCTGAGAAGGATCTCTGGGTCACTGTCTACGAAGACGATGATGAGGCCATTGCCTTCTGGAAGAAGACCGCTGGTCTTCCTGATGAGCGTATTCAGCGTCGTGGCAAGGAAGACAACTATTGGTCGACCGGTCAGCCTGGTCCTGCTGGTCCTTGTTCTGAAATTTACTTCGATCGTGGCCCTGCGTACGGCATCGAGGGTGGCCCAGTAGCAGATGAAGATCGCTACATCGAAATCTGGAACCTCGTGTTCATGCAGTACCTGCGTGGAGAAGGAACCAGTAAGACCGAGTTCGAAATCTTGGGCGAACTGCCCAACAAGAACATCGATACCGGTATGGGCCTTGAACGTGTTGCTTTCCTCAAGCAGGGTGTTGAGAACCTCTATGAAATCGATCAGGTTCGTCCCGTTCTTGACCGCGCTGCAGAACTTGCAGGCGTCACCTACGGTGCCAACCAAGAAAACGACGTTCGCCTGCGCGTTGTCGCCGACCACGTTCGTTCAGCTCTCATGCTGATGGCAGATGGAGTCCAGGCCTCCAACGAAGGTCGTGGCTACATCTTGCGTCGCCTGCTGCGTCGTTCTGTTCGTGCCATGCGTTTACTTGGCGTGGATTCCGCAACCTTCCCCGAGTTGTTCACTGCATCTCGTGATGCCATGAAGGCTGCATATCCCGATGTTGAGAACGAATACGCTCGCATTTCTCAGATTGCCTATGGCGAAGAAGAGACATTCCTGAAGACTCTGGCATCCGGAACAACCATTTTGGATACTGCTGTTTCTGAAACCAAGAAGTCAGGCGCCAAAGCACTTGCAGGAGATACTGCGTTCCTGCTTCACGACACCTTTGGTTTCCCCATTGACCTCACTCTTGAAATGGCAGAAGAAGCTGGTTTGAGTGTTGACCGTGCTGCTTTTGACACTCTGATGTTGGATCAGCGCACCCGCGCAAAGGCGGACGCCAAGGCAAAGAAGTCGATTCTTGCAGACCTGTCGATCTATACCGACCTGCGTGCACAGGGTGAAACAGTATTCACTGGTTACACCGACCTCGAAACAGAAACCAGCATTCTCGGTCTCCTCAAGGACGGCCTGCCTGTCCAGAGCGCATCTGCTGGCGATGTTGTCGAAGTAATTGTGGGCGCAACTTCTCTCTACGCAGAATCTGGTGGTCAGGTTTCTGATGCTGGTTCCATCATTGGTGACGGTTTCGACCTTGAGGTACTCGACGTGCAGAAGCCGGTCAAGGGACTCGTTTCACACACTGTTGAGGTTCGTAGCGGCCAGGTAAATGCTGGTGCCGCAGCAACGACTGTTGTCGACAAGAACTACCGTGCCGCAGCTGCAGCGGCCCACTCGGCAACCCACCTCGTTCACGCAGCACTGCGTGAAGTTCTGGGAGAAACCGCACACCAGGCTGGTTCATTGAACAAAGCCGGATATATGCGTTTCGACTTCTCCTGGAACGAAGCACTTTCTTCCGAAACCCGTACCGAAATCGAAGAGATTGCCAACAACGCAATCTTGGCTGATTTCGACGTCGTCACTCGCGAGATGGCTCTCGATGACGCTAAGAAGATGGGCGCCATGGCTCTCTTCGGTGAGAAGTATGGCGAGACTGTCCGCATGGTTGACATTGGCGGCCCCTGGTCACGCGAACTCTGTGCTGGAACACACGTGTCACACTCCTCGCAGGTTGGTCTGATCAACTTGGTGAGCGAATCTTCTGTAGGTTCATCTAACCGTCGTGTTGAAGCTCTTGTTGGTGCTGATGCCTTCAAGTCTCTTGCTGCAGAGCGTGCCATTGTTCATGAGTTGTCTTCTTCGCTGAAGGCACCTCGCGAGCAGGTAACTACTCGTGTTGCTGATCTGGTGGCAAGCCTCAAGGCTGCTGAACGAAAGATTGCAGAATTCGAAGCTGCTGCGGTTCGTGAACAAATTCCTGCGCTGGTTGGCAAAGCAGCTCCTGTGGGCAGCGTGACCGCCATTGTGGAGTCTGTCACCGGAATTGCCTCTGTGGACGATTTGCGTAATTTGGTCACCGGAGTTCGCGAGAAGGTTCAAGCAACGAACACAGTTATTGCTCTCGGAGCTGTCGTGGATGGCAAGCCAGCCGTCATCGTGGCAACTACTGAAAGCTCACGTGCTGCTGGAGCCAAAGCAGGTGCCCTTGCGAAACTTGCTGCGGGCATTCTTGGCGGTGGCGGCGGCGGTCGTGACGACATGGCTCAAGGTGGCGGAACGAACGTTAACGAGCTCGGTTCGGCGTTGCAGGCAATCCTCGCGGAGCTTCGCAGCCTCTAATGCGTTCTGGTGTTCGTGTAGGCATCGATATCGGCACTGTCAGAATTGGCGTGGCCAGAAGCGATCGTGATGGTTACCTCGCGACTCCTGTAGAAACAGTAGATCGAGGTTCTGAGAACCCCATTGGTCAGCTTGTTTCCCTTATTGCTGAACTCGAAGCAATCGAAGTAATTGTTGGCCTGCCACTTTCTTTGAATGGTTCGCACACTGCTTCCACGGAAGATGCGCTGGTGATGGCACGTGAACTCGCACAGAACGCCTCAGTACCTGTTCGACTTGTTGATGAGCGTCTGACGACTGTTTCGGCGCATTCTGCTTTGAGAGCTGCGGGCAAGAAGCAAAAGCAAACAAGGTCCGTTATCGACCAAGTAGCTGCAGTGATGATTTTGCAGCACGCGTTGGATTCAGAACGATCAAGCGGAAACCTTCCTGGTAAAGACATCAGCGAGTTTCCAGCTCAGTCTTAACGAGCTTCTGTAGGCTGACTCACGTCCATTCCACGAAACAGGCAGTGATGTTAGACGACAACTTCTCTCACAACTCGACAACCTCTTCGTCGAGCTCTCTTCCAGATGATTTTGCCTACGTAGGTAAACGACGTAAGCCTTCGAAGAAGAAGCCGGGCCTCGTGATCGGTTCTGTGATTGGTGTTCTCGTTCTTATCGGAGCGGTTCTTGGTGGTCTGTTTTACACCGGAATTCTCGGTGGAAATCAAAATGATTACGTTGGTGGCGGTCACGGCGAAGTGATCTTCACCATTAGCGGCGGTGAAATTGGCGATCAAATCGCCAATAACCTCGTTGAGGCGGGTGTGACAAAGAGTTTCGATTCCTTCTATCAACTCCTTCTGGAGACAAAGCCTGAACCTGTCTTCACCCCAGGGGTTTACAAGCTCAAGCAAGAAATGTCTGCCAAGGCCGCATTAGATGCTCTTCTGGATCCGGCAAACAGGGTGGAGCTCACCGTCACTATTCCTGAGGGAACAACTGAAAAGAACGTTCTCAAGATGCTTGCTGAAGGTCTCTCCATTCCCCTTGCAGATTTCCAAGCTGCTGCAGCAGATCCTGCACCCTATGGTGTTCCTGCAGAAGCAACTACGTTGGAAGGTTTCCTCTTCCCAGCGACCTATACCTTCTCACCAGGAGTGACGCCCACAGAGGTTCTTCAGCAGCTTGTAGATGAATCTCTTGCTGCACTAGATACAGCAGGTGTTCCTGCCGACCAGCGTTGGGATGTCATCCGCATGGCCTCTGTCATTCAGCGCGAGAGCGGGCCGAATCCTGAAGACATGTACAAGATCTCACGTGTATTCCACAATCGCTTAGATCAGGGAATGAACATGGGGTCCGACGTTACCACCTGTTACGGTGCAGGCCTTTTGGGTAAAGATTGCCTTCTCATCACTCAGGCGGCGCTGGATGACACCAGCAACCTCTACAACACTCGAATTCTCCCTGGTCTGCCGATAGGCCCCATTTCGAATCCTGGTGCCGATGCTATAGATGCTGCTTACCACCCGGCAGATGGGCCTTGGCTGTTCTTCGTTACCGTCAACCTCACCACGGGAGAAACAGTCTTTAGCGAAACTTCGGCCGAGCATGAAGCCGCTGTTGTTCAGTATTACGACTGGCTTGAAGCGCACCCAGAAGCAGTTGGCTAACTGCCATGACATCTGAAATCAGAACTCTTGCAGTTGTTGGACACCCAATTGCGCATTCACTCTCACCAACCCTGCACCAAACTGCCTATGACCACTTGGGCATGTCGTGGAAATATGTTGCTGTTGATGTGCAGCCAGGGGAGTTAGCTGGTTTTCTCGATTCAACAGATTCATCTTTGCGTGGGCTTTCCGTGACCATGCCGCATAAAGTTGCTGCACTTGAGGCATCGAACCGGCTGGATCTCCTCTCGGAGAGAACAGGTTCTGTGAACACGCTTCTGTGTGAATACACCGAATCTGGCCAAAGAGAACTGAGCGGTTTCAACACAGATGTGCTGGGAATCGTCAATGCCCTTAAAGATTCAGGTGTCCACCAGGCTCACCATGTGGCAGTTATCGGTGGCGGCGCTACAGCCTCGTCAGCAATTGCAGCGGCATCTGAACTGGGGGCAGAACACATCTCGGTCATTGTGCGCACCCCTCAGAAAGCGTTCTATCTAGAAACCGTGGGCCAAGAATGCGGAGTGAACGTCTCTGTTCACTCCTTTGACCAGATGAGTGAAATTGCTTCAGTTGATGTGGCAATTTCTACGCTTCCTGGAGATGTTGAACAGTCCCTGGAATCTCTTCCTCGAACTTCACGAGCAACCTTGCTCGATGTTGCTTACAATCCCTGGCCCAGTGCTCGGGGAACCCAGTGGTCTGCCGCTGGGGGAGAAGTAGTCAGTGGGTTACGTATGCTTGCTCACCAAGCCCTTATTCAAGTGAGAATCTTTGTTGGTGGTTCTCCCTTCGATGTTCTTCCGGACGAATCAGGTGTTAAATCAGCAATGTTTGCTTCAGTTGGGCTGGAATCGCTCTAGCGTGCAAATTCACCTGCTGTGTCTATGACAAACTTGATACATGCTTAGATGGCTTACCGCAGGTGAATCTCATGGTCCAGAACTGATTGCAGTTCTCGAAGGATTGCCTGCTGGCGTGCCTGTACTTGCAGAGGATATTCAGCTCGACCTGCAACGTCGTCGCCTTGGCTATGGCCGCGGTGCCCGTATGAAGTTTGAACAAGATGAACTCAACATCTCAGGTGGAGTTCGCCACGGAAAGAGCCTCGGTGGTCCGATTGCGCTTCGTGTAGGAAACAGCGAATGGCCTAAATGGGTTGATGTGATGAACCCTGCACCGGTTGATCCTTCCGTGCTCGAATCAGGTCGTGGCGCTGCATTGACGCGTCCACGTCCAGGTCACGCTGACTTGGTGGGCATGCAGAAATATGATTTTGATGAGTCGCGCCCCATTCTGGAACGCGCTAGTGCTCGCGAAACTGCAGCCCGTGTTGCACTGGGCGCTGTTGCCCGCTCTTTCTTGAATGAACTTGGGATCACCCTGGTCAGCCACACCATCGCTATTGGTCCCGTTGCTGTTCCAGACGGCACTCCACTGCCTCGAGTGACCGATGTTGACGCTCTTGATGCTGATCCACTGCGCTGCTTTGACAAGGCAACCAGTGAATTGATGTTTGCAGAAGTAGAACAAACCCACAAAGATGGCGACACCATCGGTGGTGTTGTTGAAGTACTTGCTTATGGTTTGCCACCAGGACTTGGTTCACACGTGCACTGGGATCGTCGACTTGATTCACAGCTCGCAGCAGCTTTGATGGGTATTCAAGCCATCAAGGGTGTCGAAGTTGGAGATGGTTTCGAAACCACTCGCCGCCGCGGCTCCGTCGCTCACGATGAGCTTTTTGCAACTGAGGATGGAATTGCTCGTGAGACTGATCGTGCAGGCGGTATTGAAGGCGGAATGAGCACCGGAACAGTCCTGCGTGTTCGTGCGGGCATGAAGCCGATTGCGACTGTTCCCCACGCTCTGCGCACGATTGACACCTCAACTGGTGAAGCTGCTCCCGCGCATCACCAGCGTTCGGATGTGTGTGCTGTACCGGCAGCAGGTGTTGTGGCAGAAGCGATGGTCGCACTAACTCTTGCTAATGCTGTTCTGGAGAAGTTCGGTGGCGACAGCATTGGCGAAACAAAGCGCAACCTGGAAAGCTACTTGGCGCATATCCCTGACTCTGTTCACACCGTAGGTCAGTAAGTACACACGTGCCTTCACCAGTCGTTGTATTCATTGGGGCGCCTGCTTCAGGAAAGTCGAAGATAGCAAAGCGCGTTGCTGCACTGCTTGATGTTCCCCGCATTGATACCGACAAAGTTGTTGTTGCAGAGCATGGACCCATTGCTGACATTTTCGATAACTCGGGTGAAGCTACCTTCCGTGCCTACGAACGTGCAGCTGTGAAAGATGCCCTTCAGCACAGAGCGATCGTGAGCTTAGGTGGGGGAGCCGTCCTCGATCCAGATACTCAGAAAGACCTCACTACAGTTCCAGTAGTTCTACTGACTGTTTCTGAAGAGGCTGTTGCGTCGCGCATTAGCGACCCTAAACGCCCACTCCTGCGCGATGGAATTGAGGCATGGAAGAAGCTTGTCGCCGCGCGGATGCCGATTTACTCCGAATTGGCATGGAATACTTTTGATACTTCAGTCGGGGATTTAGATGCCATCGCTGAAGACATTGTTTCCTGGATCTCCTCCGGCACTCCACGACAGGGCGTTTCATCATGAGCACTACCCAGATTCACGTCACCGGTGGTGGCGATTACCTGGTGAACATCGGCCGTGGCATGTTGGCAGACCCAGAACCATTCTTCGGCCCCATCTTCGGCCCTGCCGTCAATAAAGTACTCATCATCCACCCACCCACCATGGGTGCGATTGCAAACAAGCTCCGTGAGCAACTCATGGGGGAGCGTGAGGTCCTCCTTGCCGAGGTTCCAGACGCTGAGAATGCTAAACGTGTAGAAGTTGCTGCGTTCTGCTGGCAAGTGTTGGGTCAAGCCGATTTCACCCGCTCTGACGCCATCATTGGGCTAGGTGGAGGTGCCGTCACAGACCTCGCTGGTTTTGTGGCTGCAACGTGGCTGCGCGGTGTGAAACTCATCGAAGTTCCCACCACAGTGCTGGCTATGGTTGACGCCTCTGTTGGAGGCAAGACGGGAATCAACACCGCTGAAGGTAAGAACCTTGTTGGTTCTTTCTATGCTCCTCATGCTGTTGTGTGTGACTTGGATGTTTTAGAAAAGCTTCCTCGTAATGAACTTCTTGCTGGTTTTGCTGAAGTTGTGAAGTGTGGATTCATTGCTGAACCAGAAATCCTCGACATTCTTGAAGCCGATGTTGATGTAGCAACTGATCCGACTTCGCCTGAATTCCAGCGTTTGATTGAGCTTTCTGTTGGCATCAAGGCACGAGTTGTGTCGGAAGACTTCACCGAGCAAGGTCAACGAGAAATCCTGAACTACGGTCACACACTAGGTCACGCAATTGAACATGCCGAGCGTTACACCTGGCGTCACGGTGCAGCGATCAGTATTGGCATGGTTTTTGCTGCAGAACTCTCACGTATGACCCAGAATCTTCCTGATGAGGTTGTCGATCGTCACCGCCGCATCTTGGAATCTCTTACTCTTCCCACTACTTATGGCGCAGAAGCGTGGGAGCACCTGCTGACAACAATGAAGCGTGACAAGAAGGCTCGTGGATCGATGCTGCGCTTCGTTGTGTTGCGCGATATTGGCCAGCCCACGATTTTGAACGTGCCAGACACGTCCATCCTCTTCACTGCCTACCAAGAGCTCACCGCCTAACTTTCGTTAGGCTAGGTGTCATGGCACGCATTCTTGTTCTCAACGGCCCCAACCTGGGTCGCCTTGGTTCTCGTGAACCAGATGTTTACGGCAACCAAGATCTTGCTGCCCTCAAGGTGCTACTCGAAGCTGATGCACCATCACACGAGATTGACCTCCGTCAGACCGATTCTGAGCCTGAACTCATGTCGTGGCTGTTTGAAGCTGTTGACACCAACACTGCGGTTATCTTGAACCCTGCTGCATTCACGCACTATTCCTATGCACTTCGTGATGCTGCTGCCATGGTGACCAAAGCAGGTGTTCCTCTCATTGAGGTTCACATTTCAAACCCGCACTCTCGTGAAGAATTCCGTCACAACAGCGTGATTTCGGCTGTTGCAACCGGTGTTATTGCTGGTTTCGGGTTCGATTCGTATCGCTTAGCACTTGCTCAACTGACCAGATAGGTCTGAACTGTGCTCTGAACCTCAGGCACACACGTAGACTTATCTGTTGGGTCTCGACCCATAGTTTTGCCCACGGGCATTTTGATTCGTAAAAAAGGAACACTCATGGCTTCTACCGCTGATATCAAGAACGGCATCGTCCTCAACATTGATGGTGCACTCTGGACAATCATTGAATTCCAGCACGTCAAGCCAGGTAAGGGTGGAGCCTTCGTCCGCACCAAGATGAAGAACCTGATGACCGGCAAGGTCGTCGACAAGACATACAACGCAGGCACCAAGATCGACATCACCAACGTTGACCGTCGCGACTTCCAGTACCTCTACAACGACGGTAACGAATACGTCTTCATGGACAAGGGCAACTACGAGCAGCTTTCTGTCTCAGAGGTTGTTGTTGGTGATGCAAAGAACTTCATGCTGGAGAACCAGGATGTTCAGATTGCGCTCCACGAAGGAACTCCTCTCTACGTTGAGCTTCCTGCTTCTGTAGTTCTGGAGATCACCTACACCGAGCCTGGCCTGCAGGGTGACCGCTCAACTGGTGGAAACAAGCCTGCAACCGTTGAGACCGGCTTCGAGATTCAGGTTCCTCTGTTCCTGGAAATCGGTACCAAGGTCAAGGTTGACACTCGCGATGGTTCTTACCAGGGTCGCGTAAACGACTAATTCATGAGCGCACGTACTAAAGCACGTAAGCGTGCTCTCGATGTGTTGTTTTCTGCAGACGTCAGAGATATCTCCATTGCTGAAGCCCTCGAAGCTGAAGCCGAACGTGCTGCCAGCGAACCTGATCGCGCAGCATCTTGGCTCTATGCCCGTGAAATCCTTGACGGGGTCATCGACCATAGTGCGGAAATCGATGAAACCATCGAAACCTATGCGCGTGGCTGGTCGCTGGAGCGTATGCCAGCAGTAGATCGCGCCATTGTGCGTATTGCTGTTTGGGAAATCCTCTACAACCCAGAGGTTCCTGGTGCAGTCGCAGTAGATGAAGCTGTTGAAGCAGCGAAGACCCTTTCTACGGAAGAATCTTCGAGCTATGTAAATGGCTTGTTAGCTACTATCGCTTCCACCGCAAACTGATACACTAAACACAACACCGACATCCTTTAATTTCCGTCCAGAGAGGCGGGGAAGGAGGTCAGAATGACTGCACGAGCCATCATGCAGGCGACTGACATGCAACGCGCACTGACGCGTATTGCTCACGAGATCCTCGAATCTAATCGAGGCGCACATTCACTCGTCCTTCTCGGCATCCCTACTCGTGGTGTGACTCTCGCTCATCGTCTGGCCGAGATTCTCGAATCCATCGTTCCCGGCGCTTCAGTGCCGGTTGGTTCTCTGGACGTCACGATGTATCGAGATGACCTCTACCAACAGCCCACTCGCTCCACGGCGCCCACAGAAGTTCCTGTGAGCATTGATGACACAACAGTCGTCCTGGTCGACGATGTTCTCTACAGCGGCCGCACAGTGCGCGCTGCTCTAGACGCTCTCACCGACCTCGGCCGACCCAAGGTTGTCCGCTTAGCTGTCCTGGCAGATCGTGGACACCGCGAACTGCCCATTCGTGCCGACTTTGTCGGTAAGAATCTTCCCTCTGCACATGGCGAACGCATCAATGTGCGCCTGGTCGAACACGACGGCGAAGATGGCGTAGAAATCGAAGAGGTGGTGAGTGCATGAAGCACCTACTGAGCACCCGTGATGTCTCTCGCGAAGAAGCTATCCAGCTTCTGGATATTGCTGAGGACATGTCCGCCGTCAACGAGCGCGAGGTCAAAAAACTTCCTGCACTGCGCGGAAAAACGGTTGTGAATCTCTTTTTTGAAGATTCCACTCGCACACGCATCTCTTTCGAAGCAGCCGAGAAGCGCCTTTCTGCAGACGTCATCAACTTCGCCGCCAAGGGATCAAGTGTTTCCAAGGGTGAAAGCCTGAAGGACACCACTCAAACCCTGGCTGCCATGGGTATTGATGCAGTCGTCATTCGACACGGCGCATCAGGAGCTCCACAAGTTCTTGCTCAAAGTGGCTGGATTGATGCCCCCGTCATCAATGCAGGTGATGGCACACACGAACACCCCACCCAGGCGCTACTCGACGCCTTCACCATGCGTAAGCGTCTTCATGGTGCCGGTTCACGTGGCAAGGGTCTCGACGGCGTCAAAGTGACAATCGTCGGCGACATCCTGCACTCTCGCGTGGCACGGTCAAATGTCTGGCTGTTGCAAACGCTGGGAGCTGAAATTCAGCTCGTGGCTCCGCCCACCCTTTTGCCTCATGCAGTCAACACCTGGCCAGTTTCGGTGAGTTACAACCTCGACGAAGCCCTTGCTCAGAGCAAGCCTGACGTTGTCATGATGTTGCGTATTCAGCAGGAACGCATGCACGATGCGTTCTTCCCCAACGAGCGTGAATACTCAAATATGTGGGGACTCACACAGGAGCGATTCTTCTCGCTCCCTGCCAAAACAATGGTGATGCACCCAGGTCCCATGAACCGCGGTCTTGAAATCAGCTCGGTAGCAGCTGATTCACCACAATCAACAGTTCTTGAACAGGTTGCCAACGGAGTGTCCGTGCGCATGGCAGCGCTCTACATGGTTCTCACCGGTGAACGAGAGGTACCTCATGACTAATCCAGATCTACTCATCACCGGAGCGACCCTCCCAGATGGTAATCGTGCCGACATCCTTGTTGAAGGAAACCGTGTATCTGCTGTGGGTCAAGGTCTGAGCTCGGCTTCGGCGACCAAGATTGATGCTGATGGTCTGATTGCCCTTCCTGGTTTTGTTGATCTCCACACTCACCTGCGTGAGCCTGGATACGAGCAGTCAGAAACAGTGCTTACTGGTACACAAGCTGCAGCACTAGGTGGATTCACGTCCGTCTTTGCCATGGCCAACACACTTCCTGTTGCGGACACTGCAGGAGTCGTTGAACAGGTGCTTCGCCTGGGGGATGAGGCAGGTTATGCCACCGTCCGCCCTATCGGAGCAGTAACGAAGGGCTTGGAAGGGCTTCAGCTAGCTGAGCTCGGCGCGATGGCGAATTCACGAGCTTCTGTCCGCGTCTTCTCCGATGACGGAAAGTGTGTCTTCGATCCACTCATCATGCGACGTGCACTGGAGTATGTGAAAACGTTTGGCGGAGTTATTGCTCAGCACGCTCAGGAGCCCCGTCTCACCGTTGACGCACAGATGAATGAAGGCGAAGTTTCCGCCCGCCTCGGTTTGGCTGGCTGGCCTGCAGTTGCAGAAGAATCCATCATCGCTCGAGACGTATTACTTGCTGAGCACACCGGATCTCGCCTGCACATCTGCCACCTCTCCACTGCTGGATCTGTGGATGTGATTCGCTGGGCCAAGAAGCGTGGAATCAATGTCACCGCTGAGGTCACACCGCACCACCTTCTCCTCACCGATGAACGAGCTGAAAGTTATGACGCTCGCTTCAAGGTGAACCCTCCTCTGCGTCGTGCTGAAGACGTAATGGCTCTGCGTGAAGCACTTGCTGACGGCACCATCGACATCGTCGCTACTGACCATGCTCCACACCCTGTTGAGAGCAAGGATTGCGAATGGGGTGCTGCCGCTTTCGGCATGGTGGGTCTGGAATCTGCTCTGGCTGTTGTGCAAACAACGATGGTGGAAACCGGCCTTATCGGCTGGGCAGAGGTCGCTCGCGTGATGTCAGAAGCACCAGCACGTATTGGTGGCCTCACGACACATGGTCACAAGATTGAGCCGGGCATTCAGGCAGAACTTGTTTTGGTCGATCCATCTACTCGTCGAAACTTCGGTGTTGAAGACTTGGCCAGCTTGTCCCACAACACTCCCTACCTCGGAATAGAGCTTGCAGGTCAGGTTGTTTCAACCATTCACCAGGGATACCTCACTGCGTCAGATCGACATGTCGTCGCTGCCGAGACGGTTGCTGCACAAGCAGAGCTGGTGGCACGTGGATAAGGCACTTGTTACCGGTATTGTCCTCGCACTCGTCCTTCTGGCGATTGCGGGAATGATTCTGTCATGGCGCAAGAGAGTAGCTCGAGACTCTCGTTTTCAGGTTGTTGCCCCAGATTCAACTGTGATCGACCACTCGAGTGCTCCTGCTGAATTTTCTGGACTGTATGTCGCCACGACCCTCGCTGTTGATCCACTTCAGAGAGTTACTCTGCCCGGGCTATCTTTTCGCGCAGATGCGCATGTAATGGTCAGCCAAGATGGTGTGACCATTGCCCCTCGCGGTGAAAAGCCAACATTCATTCCAGCGGCTCAAATCCTGCAGATTCACCGCACGCAGGTCACCATCGATAAAGCAGTTGAGAAAGACGGTCTCACTGCCATCTCATGGTCTGCATGGGACACCACCACACAAGAACTCGCCGAGTTCACTTCCTTTTTCCGCTTCTCTATTCCAGAAGTGCGCCTCGCTTGCGAGAACGCACTCACCACCAGTTTCCCAACTGCCACATCGAAAGAGGTTGCCTCGTGAGTCTCACGACCCCCAATGCCGTATTAGTCCTCGAGGACGGTACACGTTACGAAGGACGTGCCTATGGTGCTGAAGGAACCACCTTCGGTGAAATCGTCTTTGCTACGGGTATGTCTGGTTACCAGGAGACACTGACTGACCCTTCGTATGCAGGTCAGATTGTGCTCATGACCGCACCGCACATTGGCAACACGGGTATGAACGATAAGGACATGGAGTCTCGCCGTATTTGGGTTGCCGGCTATGCCGTGCGCGACGCATCACGTATCGTCTCGAACTTCCGTGCTGAACGCAGTCTAGATAACGACCTTGACCACGAAGATATCGTGGGTATTCAAGGCATCGATACCCGCGCTGTCACGCGTCACATCCGCTCAAAGGGTTCCATGCGAGCAGGTATCTTCTCGGGCGCTGCTGCTGCAGAACCTGCAGAAGTTCAGCTTTCACAGGTCCTCGAAGCTGACCAGATGGCTGGAAAGAACCTTTCTGCCCAGGTATCGACTCAGGAAGAATATGTCGTTCCTGCGGTGGGGGAGAAGATCGGTTCTGTCGCAATCCTTGACCTCGGTGTGAAGACTTCCACGGTCAACTACATTGCAGAGCGCGGATTCGATGCACATGTCCTGCCACAGACAGTGACGGCTGAACAGATTCTTGCCATGAAGCCATCAGCGTTGTTCTTCTCCAACGGTCCTGGTGACCCTGCAGCCAGTGACAAGCATGTGGAGCTTCTGAGCACCGTCCTCAAAGCTGGAATCCCGTTCTTTGGTATCTGCTTCGGTAACCAGTTGTTAGGTCGTGCGCTGGGCTTCTCAACCTACAAGCTTCCCTTCGGTCACCGCGGTATCAACCAGCCTGTACTGGACAAGGCAACAGGTCGGGTTGAAATCACCAGCCAGAACCACGGGTTCGCTGTGGATGCTCCCATTGACGGGGTGCTTGAATCTCCAGCGGGATTCGGCCGCGTTGAGGTAAGCCATTACAGCTTGAACGACCAGGTCGTTGAAGGCCTACGTTGCCTTGATATCAATGCATTCTCTGTCCAATACCACCCAGAAGCTGCGTCGGGACCACACGACAGCAACTATCTCTTTGACCGTTTCCGCGACATGGTCCTCGCATCCGCTACTACCTCGGGAGCATCGAACTAATGCCACGTCGTCCAGACATCAAATCAGTCCTCGTAATTGGCTCCGGTCCGATTGTGATCGGTCAGGCTTGTGAGTTTGACTATTCAGGAACTCAGGCCTGCCGAGTGCTGCGCGAAGAGGGTATTCGAGTGATTCTTGTGAACTCGAACCCCGCCACCATCATGACTGACCCTGACTTCGCTGATGCCACTTATGTGGAGCCCATCACTCCTGAGGTGATTGAAGCAATCATCATCAAGGAAAAGCCAGACGCAATTCTGCCCACACTTGGTGGTCAGACAGCTCTCAACGCTGCCATTTCACTGCACGAGAACGGTGCTCTTGAGCGTCACGGTGTTGAGCTCATCGGAGCCAAGGTTGAAGCCATTCGCAAGGGTGAAGACCGCCAGATCTTCAAGGATCTCGTTCTTGCTTCGGGTGCTGATGTGGCCAAGTCCTACATCGCACACACGCTCGAAGAGTGCATCGAAGCTGCCAAGGATCTGGGATACCCGCTCGTTGTCCGTCCGTCCTTCACCATGGGTGGTCTGGGCTCAGGCTTTGCCTATAACGAAGAAGATCTCATTCGTATCGCCGGCGACGGTATCCACTCCAGCCCCACCAGTGAAGTTCTCCTTGAAGAGAGCATCTTGGGATGGAAGGAATACGAACTCGAGCTCATGCGCGACACCGCCGACAACACCGTTGTCGTCTGTTCCATCGAAAACGTAGACCCTGTAGGTGTTCACACCGGTGACTCCATCACCGTGGCACCTGCACTGACACTGACTGACCGTGAGTACCAGAACCTGCGTGACATCGGTATTGAAATCATTCGTCTCGTTGGCGTGGACACGGGTGGATGTAACATCCAGTTCGCCATCGATCCCAAGGATGGCCGTGTCATCGTGATTGAGATGAACCCCCGTGTTTCTCGCTCATCTGCTCTGGCTTCCAAGGCAACCGGATTCCCCATTGCCAAGATTGCTGCCAAGTTGGCTATTGGATATCGCCTCGATGAAATCCCTAACGACATCACCAAGGTGACTCCCGCCTCCTTCGAGCCCACTCTCGACTATGTCGTGGTCAAGGTTCCTCGCTTTGCTTTCGAGAAGTTCCCTGCAGCGGATGCAACATTGACCACCACCATGAAATCTGTTGGTGAAGCTATGGCGATTGGCCGTAACTATGCCACGGCTTTGCAGAAGGCTTTGCGTTCCTTGGAGAAGCGCGGCAGCTCATTCCACTGGGGTGAGGATACCCGTTCTGTTGACGAACTGCTCACTATCTCCAAGGTTCCCACTGACGGTCGTATTGTGACCGTTCAGCAGGCACTTCGTAAGGGTGCAACGCTGGAGCAGGTCTTTGACGCCACCAAGATTGACCCCTGGTTCATTGACCAAATTGTCCTGATCAACGAGGTTGCTGCTGAAGTTCAGGCTGCGCAAGCTCTTGACGCATCCGTCATCCGCTATGCCAAGGACTTTGGTTTCTCGGATGCCCAAATCGCAGAGCTTCGCGGCCTGAGCGAGCAAGAGGTTCGTAACCAGCGTTACGCCCTCGATATTCGTCCTGTATTCAAGACTGTTGACACCTGTGCGGGTGAATTCCCGGCTCTCACCCCGTATCACTACTCAAGCTATGACCTCGAGACAGAGGTCATGCCTAGTGATCGCAAGAAGGTCGTTATTCTCGGCTCTGGCCCGAACCGTATTGGCCAGGGTGTTGAGTTCGACTACTCCTGTGTTCACGCCTCGTTTGCGCTCTCAGATGCTGGTTACGAAACCATCATGATCAACTGCAACCCTGAGACTGTTTCGACGGACTATGACACGAGTGATCGCCTCTATTTCGAGCCCCTCACGTTGGAAGATGTTCTCGAGGTTATTCATGCCGAGAGCAAGTCAGGTGAACTCGTCGGAGTTGTTGTTCAGCTCGGTGGTCAAACAGCTCTGGGTCTTGCTAAGGGTCTCAAGGCAGCTGGTGTCCCCATCCTGGGAACCACTCCAGAAGCAATTGACCTAGCTGAAGAGCGTGGCGAATTCAGCCGTATCTTGGACGCAGCAAACCTGCTGGCTCCTCGAAATGGAACCGCAACGGATGTTGAGGGTGCGGTGAAGGTCGCAGAAGAGATCGGTTATCCCGTTCTCGTCCGTCCTTCCTACGTGCTCGGTGGTCGCGGTATGGAAATTGTCTTCGACACCGCCACTCTGCGCGACTACTTCGTGCGCATCGATGGCCAGGCCATTGTTGGTCCAGAATCCCCGCTGTTGGTGGATCGCTTCCTGGATGACGCGATTGAAATTGACGTGGATGCTCTTTACGACGGAGAACAGCTCTACGTCGGTGGCGTGATGGAGCACATCGAAGAGGCAGGTGTTCACTCTGGTGACTCTGCTTGTACTCTTCCGCCCATTTCGCTGGGTAAGAAAGATGTTGACCGTGTTCGTGAAGCAACCTTGGCTATCGCCAAGGGAATCGGCGTCAAGGGTCTACTCAACGTTCAGTTCGCAATTGGTGCAGGAGTTCTTTATGTACTCGAAGCCAACCCACGTGCTTCTCGTACCGTTCCTTTCGTCTCTAAAGCTCTCGGTATTCCTCTTGCTAAGGCAGCGAGCCGCATCATGGTGGGGGAGAGCATTCGTGATTTGATCGCTGAAGGCCTCCTCCCTGTTCAGGATGGTTCTGTTGTGCCCATGGATGCGCCTATCGCTGTGAAGGAAGCAGTGCTTCCCTTCAAGCGATTCCGCACTCCTGCGGGCAAGGTAGTGGACTCGCTCCTCGGCCCTGAGATGCGCTCAACCGGTGAAGTCATGGGTATGGACGTGAACTTCCCGATTGCCTTCGCAAAGGCTCAGGCCGGTGCATATGGTGGCTTGCCTTCATCGGGAACTGTGTTTATCTCGGTTGCAGACCGCGACAAGCGCAACATCATCTTGCCTGCGCTGCGTTTCTCACAACTGGGCTTCAACATTGTTGCTACCGAGGGCACTGCAGAGATTCTGCAGCGCAACGGCATTCCCGCAACAATCATTGGCAAGGTCAGCGCCAAGCTTGGGGATGACACCATTGTGGAACTCATCAACCGCAACGAGGTCGATATCGTCATCAATACTCCAAGTGGTTCAGCAGCTCGTGCTGATGGTTACGAGATTCGTGCCTCTGCGATCGCTGCCGATAAGCCACTCTTTACCAACATGGCTCAGGTCAGTGCAGCTGTTGCATCTATCGACACAATCCGCGAAGGTTTTGATGTGTGCAGTTTGCAGGAATATGCCATCAAGCGTCGTGAGGCTCTGGCCAAAGTATGAGTGAAGTAGGGTTCGGAGATCTTCTCCAAGCTGCCTTCCAGCAGTTTGGTCACTTGTGTGTGGGAATCGACCCACACCCGTTCCTGCTCAACGAGTGGGAGTTTGACGACACCTCTGTGAGCCTGCGTGAATTCTCACTTCGCGTCATTGATGCGTGTGTGGGCCAAGTCGGCATCATCAAGCCACAGGTTGCCTTCTATGAACGCCACGGTGCCAAAGGTATGGAAGCACTCGAATACATCATTCGACGTGCACGTGAAGCAGGTTTATTAGTGATCTCCGACTGCAAGCGCGGAGACATTGGCAGCACCATGGAGGCTTATGCGCAGGCATGGCTGACTCCCGGATGGAATCTGGAATCAGATGCCATTACGGTCAGCCCGTACTTGGGCTCAGGTGCACTTTCTCAGACAGTTGACTATGCCCTCTCACACAACAAGGGTGTCTTCATTCTTGCTGCGACCAGTAACCCGGAAGCTGCGCTTCTGCAGACTGCGCAAATAACCCAGGGCATTCATCAGGGTAAGTCCATCGCGGCAGCCATGTTGAGTGACGTTGCTAGGTGGGCAACAGAAGCGACACCCCAGAACTCTGTTGGTGCAGTACTTGGTGCAACTCTCGACCTGCCCAGCTTGGGTATTCAGCCAGATGAATACCCAGCACTTCCCGTGCTTGCTCCAGGTTTCGGCTTCCAGGGCGCTCGTGTTGAAGATGCACAACGCTTGTTCGGGAACCTTTCGACAAACTTGATTGTGTCGGAAACGAGAAGTGTCCTCTCAGCTGGGCGTGACGGCGTTGTTGAATCAGTCACACGTCGTGCAGGAGAGGTCGCTTCCGCCCTTGCCTAACGTCATGCCTGAGGTTGACCGCCGCGCTGCAGCGCAGGCGGGAGTCGTGGCGCGTCGCAAACGTGCTGCCATTAAGGCGGATGTTTTTGAGGGGCGTAGATCTGCGCTAGATGTCTTTGTTGTTGCCACGATTGATCCGTCGTCTTCCGAAGCAACTATTCGGGTTACAGATTTCTTGAAATCTCTGCGAGGTGTGGGAGTCAACAAGATTCCTCGCATTCTCGAAGAGCTCGATATCTCTCCTCGTAAACGCCTCGGTGGTCTGGGAAAGCATCAACGTGCAGGTTTGCGTAAATGGATCCTCGCCTATCAGGCCAAGCGCAATGAATCTTGGTCACCGAAAGCTGTTGTGCTCGTGGGTCCTTCCGGTGTTGGTAAGGGGACTGTTGTTAACCACATCGTTCGCAACCACCCTCAAGTTCACCTCTCAATTTCTGCCACTACACGTGACCCACGCCCTGGTGAAGTGGATGGTGTGAACTATTACTTCATTGATCATGGTGAATTCGACGCCATGATTTATTCAGAAGCACTCCTGGAATGGGCGGAAGTCCACGGTCGCAACAAATATGGAACACCTCGTGGGCCAATAGAGAATGCGTTGTCTCAAGGCAGAAGCGTACTCTTTGAAATTGATCTTCAGGGTGCCCGCCAAATTCGCGAAACCATGCCCGAGGCACGTCTTGTGTTCCTTTTACCTCCCGACTGGGATGAACTAGTTCGACGTTTACGCGAACGTGGGACTGAATCTGAAGAAGAAATCCAGCGCAGATTAGAAACCGCTTTCGGCGAACTCGCTGCAAAAGATGAATTTGACGTCCGGGTCATAAACCGAGACGTCACCGAAGCTGCCCAACAGGTCGTAGACTTAATGGGACTTATCAAGGAGTAAACATGGCTACCAAGCTTGAAGGCATCATCAACCCACCTATCGACGACCTGCTCTCGAAGGTTGAATCCAAGTACGCACTGGTTATCTTCGCATCCAAGCGTGCCCGCCAGATCAACGATTACTACTCTGACCTGCACGAAGGAAGCCTCTTCGACAACGTTGGTCCCCTCGTTGACTCCAACATTGACGACAAGCCACTCTCCGTTGCTATGCACGAAATCAACGAAGACAAGCTCATCGCTCGTCCACTTTCGGCCTAATTACCGAATCGACACCTGAAGTGTCGCGCACACCTTTACGCATTGTCGTCGGGATAACCGGCGGCATTGCTGCGTATAAGGCAGTTTCTGTCGTTCGAGAGTTTGTCAAAGACAGTCACCATGTTGACGTCATTGCTACAGAAGCTGCGTTGCAATTTGTGGGTCGCCCCACACTCGAAGCAATCAGTCGTAACCCTGTTCATGTGGGTTTGTATGACGATGTGGCACAAGTTCGCCATGTTGCACTGGGCCAGCAAGCAGATGTCATCGTCGTCGCTCCTGCAACCGCAAACGCGCTTGCACAGTTTGCTGCAGGATTAGCTCCTGACCTTCTGGGAAACACTGTTCTCGCTCGACGTGGCCCACTCGTGGTTGCCCCTGCAATGCACACAGAGATGTGGGACAACCCCGCAACACAAGCAAACATTTCTACTTTGCGTTCCAGAGGCGTTGTCGTTGTTGGCCCTGGTGTGGGTCAACTCACTGGTTCAGATTCCGGTCCAGGCCGTATGAGTGAACCCGAAGAAATCGTCGCGGTAGCCTATGAAGCAGTTTCTTGTGAGACAAAGCATGACCTCCTCGGTAAGCGAATCTTGATTACCGGTGGTGGAACACGTGAACCTTTGGATCCTGTTCGCTTCATTGGCAATCGATCCTCGGGGAAGCAGGCAGTAGCACTCGCACAACGTGCGATGCAGCGTGGTGCTGAGGTCACTCTCATTTCAGCCCATCTCGAAGTTGAACCTCCTGCAGGAATATCACTCGTTTCTGTTTCCACTGCTGCAGAGATGCACAGTGAAGTGATGACTCTTTCACCAGATTTTGACATTGTCATCATGGCTGCGGCAGTTTCTGATTACCGCATGGATTCGGTCTCCGGTTCGAAATTGAAGAAAGCAGACAACGGGGGAGAGCTCCATCTCACTCTCGTTGAAAACCCAGACATACTCAAAGAATTGGCTTCGGCCAAAACTGCTGAACAAATTATTGTTGGTTTTGCTGCAGAAACAGCCACAGGTGAAGATTTACTCCGACTGGGTCAGGAAAAACTCGACCGAAAAGGTTGTGATTATTTGGTTCTCAATCATGTTGATTGGAACGAAGGATTCGGAACAGATCGTAATGAAGTAAAGGTTCTTTCTTCATCAGACGATAGGATTATCAAGGTTTCGGGGTCAAAATTGGCCGTGGCGGACAAGGTACTCGACACGTTCGCCTAACAACACTGTCCGAACGTATTGAGAAATTATGGGGATATGAGCGAACTTCGCCTTTTCACGTCCGAATCAGTAACTGAAGGTCATCCAGACAAAGTCTGTGACCAAATCTCAGACAGCATCCTTGATGCGCTTTTGTCACAAGACAAGCGTTCTCGTGTTGCGGTTGAGACTTTAGTTACAACTGGACTCGTCCACGTCGCTGGTGAAGTCACCACCGACGGTTATGCAGAAATTCCTGACATCGTCAGAAATGTTGTCAAAGACATTGGCTACACCTCTTCAGACATCGGTTTTGATGGTGAGAGCTGTGGTGTTTCTGTTTCTATTGGCCAGCAGTCACCTGACATTGCCAACTTGGTTTTTGGTCAAGAAGAACAGGGTGCCGGCGACCAGGGAATTATGTTTGGTTACGCAACTACTGAAACTCCTCAGTTGATGCCGTTGCCCATTTACCTCTCTCACCGTATTGCAGAGAAGCTCACTGAGGTTCGAAAGAACGGTGAACTTGGTTACCTCCGACCTGATGGAAAAACTCAAGTCACAATCGGTTACGAGGGAATTGTCCCTAAAACTGTTGAGACAGTCGTTGTCTCTACTCAACATGCTCCACAAACAGATGAATCTCTTGATTCGCTTCGTAAGGATGTACTTGAGGCTGTAATCAAGCCAGTTCTTTCTGAAGCTGGGTTTGATTCAAACGACACACGCTTCATGGTGAACCCCATGGGTAAGTTCGAAATCGGTGGACCGAAGGGTGATGCTGGTTTGACCGGCCGCAAGATCATCGTTGACACCTATGGTGGCGCCAGTCGTCACGGTGGTGGAGCATTCTCCGGAAAAGATCCCTCAAAGGTCGACCGTTCCGCAGCTTATGCAATGCGCCATGTTGCAAAGAACGCAGTTGCAGCAGGATTTGCAGAAAAACTTGAAGTCCAGATTGCGTATGCAATTGGAGTCGCTCAGCCAGTAGGTCTTTATGTAGAGACCTTTGGAACAGGCAAGGTAGATGACACGGTGATTATCAAGGCAATTCGCGACACGTTCGATCTCAGTCCAGCTGGAATCATTCGTGAACTTGATTTGCTTCGTCCTATTTATCGTCAGACTGCTGCTTACGGTCACTTTGGTCGCGAACTCCCAGATTTCACTTGGGAAAAGCTTGACAAGGTAGACGAGCTGCGTAAAAAGGCTGGCCTGTAACTATTGTCAGTTCAAGCTGAGGTAGCGAGTGTTCTTTTAGATACACCGCTACCTCAGCTTGACCACGTATTTGAATACCGCATCCCTGAGACTCTCCTTGGAGATGTCCGTGTGGGGTCAAAAGTCTCTGTTCCACTCAGAGGCGGTGCACGATTTTCTGAAGCGTATGTGACTGCCCTCAGCGAAAAACCTGAGTTCACCGGAGACCTGCAGTTCATCGAGAAAGTCATTTCTCCCGTTTCATTGTTGAAACCTGACACACTCGATCTCGCTCGAAAAATAGCGGACCGACAAGCAGGATCTGCCATTGATGTTCTCAGGTTGATCATTCCTGCTCGTTATGTCCGAGCAGAAAAGGCTTTTCTCGCAGAACCTGTGAAGCCCAAGCAATTTAGCGGCAAGATTCCCCAGAAACCCTCTGAATTCACCGCGCTCGATGTCTCTGCTGTTTCACGACTTGCCCTCAAAGTGCCACCTCGGCTTGAAGTGACATCACAGGTAACCATGTCGAATTGGGCAGAACTGTTTGTCTCTCTTGCTGTTGAACAGTTGGTCAGGGGTTCCAGCGCTGTTCTAGCTGTTCCTGACTTTAGGGAAATTGAAAAGCTTGAACAGGCACTTATTGCGGCAGGTCTAGAAGGTCATTTCATTCGGGTAGACGCAAAACTTTCAGGGCAAGAGCGATACGTCAACTACTTACGTTCTCTCACTGAAGAACCCCTCATCATTGTGGGAAACAGGTCAGCGACGCTGGCTCCTGCTCATAATGTGGGACTCGTGGTTGTCTGGGATGATGGAGACCACAACTTTGAGGAACCTCTTGCTCCTTACACACATGCGCGAGATATCGCGTTAGTACGCCAGTCCCTGTCTGGTTGTTCGTTACTTTTTGCTTCACACACTCGTTCCCTGGAAACTCAGCGCCTAGTTGAACTTGGGTTCTTTTCTGAGGTGCCAGTCAGCGAAGTTGATCAGCCTGAAATTGTCCTCACAGATGCCCACCTTGAAGAGGGAACCACACCTTCGCGAATTCCCAGTGCCGCATGGTTAGGGGCCAAGAAAGCACTGGATCGAGGTCCTGTGCTCGTTCAAGTTGCGAGCCCTGGATTCTCACCTGCACTGGTGTGTAGCGGATGCAATGAGCGAGCAACATGTTCTTCCTGCCATGGACCGCTGCACTTAGCCCACCGCAATTCCTCTCCAAGCTGTCGCTGGTGTGGCAATCTCAATGCTTCTTGGGCTTGTCAAGGCTGTGGCGGAAAGCAACTACGACCTATTGCTGCTGGTACAGAGCGCACCTCAGATGAAATTGGCCGTGCATTTCCTGGAGTGAAGGTCATTGTTGCGGATGGTCAGCACATCATCACCTATGTTCCGGCTGCCCCCGCAATCGTTGTTGCGACTCCTGGTGCAGAACCGGTTGCTGAGGGTGGTTATGCTGCCATCTTGCTCTTAGACGGAGAACGTCTCAGGGGAAGAGAAGCCTTCCGAGTTGACGAAGATGTACTTCGTAATTGGAGTAACACCATTGCCCTGGCCAAGCCAGATGCCACAGTATTTATCAATGGAGCTGGATTAGCTCTTGGTCAGACTCTGGTTGAATCTGCTCAGGTTCGATGGGCAGCGCACGAGTTAGCCGATCGAATGCAGCTACATCTCCCCCCTGCTGTGCGCGTGGTTTCGATTTCTGGATCTGCAGAGATGGTTCGGACAACCTGTGATGAACTCCCTCCGCTTGCAGGTCATCGTGTTCTTGGTCCAGTTGGCCAAGCAGATGGTTCATCGCGCGCGCTCGTCTTTTTTGAATATAAAGACGGCGAAAAGTTAGCTACACATCTTCGTGCAGCGGTAGTGACATCCGCTACTCGCTCGAAGAAGCCGCCTGCCTCATCTGAGCGCGCTGCGCGAGTCCTTAGACTGAGAGTGCGTTTCGACGACCCTGATATCGACTCGCTCTAATGTTTTCTCGTGTGAGGTGAGTGTTGTGAAGCTTATTTTCGCAGGCACTCCAGAGGCCGCTGTTCCCACCCTCGAAGCCCTCATCAGCAGTGACTTCGAGGTTGTTGCCGTGTTGACGCGTCCAGATGCACCTCAAGGTCGCAAACGAATTCTTACTCCGTCACCGGTTGCGCAGGTCGCCATTGCCCAGGGCATTCCAGTTATCTACGCCAATCGCATTGATGATGCAGTTCAGAAAGCAATTGATGAATCTGCAGCTGACTTAGGGGTTGTGGTTGCATATGGTGCTCTACTTCCTCAGCACACTCTTGATTCTGTGAAACATGGCTGGATCAATCTTCACTTCTCATCATTGCCACAGTGGCGTGGTGCAGCACCGGTTCAGTGGCAAGTTATCTCGGGAGCGACACAAGCTGGTTCTTCTGTCTTTCAACTAGTTCAAGAACTAGACGCCGGTGACGTGTATGACTCGCGTGAGTGGCCCATTCTTCCGGACGAAACTGCGGGAGAGTTGTTGACCAGACTCTCGGTTCTCGGTGCACAGCAAGTCTTGGATGTCGTGACCTCTCTTGATTCCGGGACTGCGAATTCAATTCCTCAGCAGGGAGAATCAACCTACGCACGAAAACTTTCTCTAGAAGATGGTCACCTCAACCTCTCTCTGGATTCAGAAGCTGTCTATAACCAATTCAGAGGTGTTACTCCAGAACCTGGTGCTTTCGTCTTTTTAGGTGACGAACGTCTCAAGATTATTGAGGCCCGTTCAGGAGCGGATGAAGAGGTAGTTCCTTCTGCAATCACCTCAGTGTCTAAAAAGCTTTATCTGGGTTGCGCTCCTGGTTCTATCGAACTGCTCAGCGTTCAACCCGCAGGTAAACAAGCAATGTCTGCCATGGACTGGTTCCGAGGCCTCCGACAGGAAGTAGTACACGTTTCGTGAGCAACGACAAAAGACCGCACACAAAAGGACCACGACGTTCGAGGCCAGTTACTCCATCACGTTTGGTTGCTTTTGAAGTACTCATGGCCGTAGATGTTGATGACGCCTATGCGAACCTTGCCTTGCCCGCAAAGATCAAAGAGTTTGGACTCAGCTCAAATGATGCTGGCCTAGCCACAGAACTCACTTATGGCACATTGCGGATGCAAGGGTTTTATGACCGTGTCATTGCAAATGCCGCAGCACGCGATATCGACACTATTGATTTAGTTGTCTTGAACATTCTTCGCATGGGAGTTCATCAACTTCTGAATATGCGAGTGGCACAGCACGCAGCCGTTGATGAAAGTGTGAACCTTGCCGAACACATGGCTTCACTCGGTGCGGTTGGTTTCGTCAACGCTGTCCTTCGCCGCACAAGTCGTCACGACCTAGAAGACTGGCAAGAGTTCATCACTAAAGACATCTCGAATGCAGATGAGCGACTCGCTGCTCTGTATTCGCATCCTGTGTGGATCGTTCGTGCCCTCAAGCAAAGCTTGGAAGCAGAGGGTAGAGGTGAAGAGCTCGAGAATCTTCTGGCAAGTGACAACCTCAATCCTCGAGTGACTCTAGTTGAGCTTCCAGGTTTCGTTGATGCCAACGACGAAGTCGAAGGTGAACCCACCAACTACTCACCGCTAGGGATGTCGTTGAATACCGGTGGTGACCCAACGCGTTTTGCTCGCGTGCGTGAAGGTGTCGTTCGTGTTCAAGATGAAGGTTCTCAACTTGCTGCACTCGTGCTCTCTCGTCACCACGAAATTACACCCGGTGAGAAGTGGCTCGATATGTGTGCTGGTCCAGGTGGCAAAGCCGCGCTCCTGGCTGCAGAGGCAACACTAGGTGGAGCTGAATTAACTGCTAATGAAGTTATTCCAGGTCGTGCAGACCTGGTTCGTAAAGCCTTAGCCATACTTCCGGACGTCGACGTTGTGACCGGAGATGGTGTTGATATTGGACTGGACCAGCCCAATACCTATGACCGTATTCTTCTCGATGCTCCCTGTACTGGACTAGGTGCTCTACGTCGACGCCCCGAAGCCAGATGGCGGAAATCTCCTAAGGATGTTGGTGATCTCACTGCACTGCAGGCTCAACTTCTCACAAGCGCCCTTCACGCACTGAAACCCGGGGGAGTCCTTGCCTATGTCACGTGTTCTCCGCACCTGGCCGAGACTCGAGCAATAGTCGAAGGTGCACTTCGAAAGAATCAGAATGTTTCTGAACTTGATGCAAGTGCTGTGTTGTCTGACGTAGCAATGGAAACCATTGATATTGCCGGAGATTCACTCTCTGTTCAGCTGTGGCCACATCGACATGGCACAGATGCCATGTTCATCTCACTTCTGACTAAGTCGGAATAGGCTGAGAACATGGCTATTCGGATCAATCCCAGCATTCTTTCTGCTGACTTCGTCAACATGGAACGAGACTTGGGCGCCATAGCAACTGCAGATCTTGCACACGTCGACGTGATGGACAATCACTTTGTCCCAAATCTGACTTTTGGCCCTCAGATGGTTGGTCGCATTCAGGATGTGTCGCCAATTCCTCTAGATGTTCACCTCATGATTGACAACCCGGAACGCTGGGCGCCCGGATATGCAGAACTTGGTGCGTATTCGGTGACCTTCCATGCCGAGTCCACAGACAACCCTGTTGCTGTAGCGCGCCGTTTGCGTGAAATCGGTGCTCGAGCCGGTTTAGCAGTGAAACCCGGGACAGATATTGAGACTTATCTAGAACTGATGCCCGAATTTGATCAAATTCTCGTGATGACGGTTGAACCTGGTTTTGGTGGACAATCATTTATTCCTGATGTCATGCCTAAGCTCGCCCTGCTCGATCAAGCACGAAAGAAATCAGGTTTGGACGTCTGGCTTCAGGTAGACGGTGGCATCACCCTGGACACCATCGTGATTGCCGCAGAAGCCGGTGCAGACACTTTTGTGGCTGGTTCCAGTGTCTATAACTCCGGAAATCCGGAGCAGGCCATCGCGGGTCTGCGCGCTGCAGCTCACACTGCGCACAAGCACTAGTTCAAGCAGGGTAGCCTTAAGGGGTGAAATCCTTTGATTCCCTCTTCTCCGAGCTCACCGCCAAGGCAGTAGAGCGCCCAGAAGGTTCGCGCACTATCGCTGAACTAGATGCAGGCGTTCACGCTATTGGTAAGAAAATCGTCGAAGAAGCAGCAGAAGTCTGGATGGCTGCTGAATACGAATCACAAGAGGCAACTGCCGAAGAAATTTCTCAGCTTCTCTACCATGTGCAGGTTTTGATGATTGCCAAGGGTATCTCGCTCGACGAGGTTAACCATCATCTCTAAACGCTGAGTTTCTTTTCCACTTCACAAAGGTTTATTCACATGTTGCGCGTAGCTATTCCAAACAAAGGTTCTCTTGCTGAGATATCAGCAGAAATGCTTTATGAAGCCGGTTACACCGGTCGTAAAGATCCCCGAGACCTCCACTATTCCGATACCCGTAACGGTGTTGAGTTCTTCTATCTCCGTCCACGAGATATTGCAACGTATGTTGGCTCGGGCGCTCTTGACGTCGGTATTACTGGACGTGATCTCCTGCTTGATTCTCACTCAGAAGCCAAAGAAATTGCCGAACTTTCGTTCGGAGATTCCACCTTCCGATTTGCAGGTCCCGCGGGAACCTTTGCCGATCTCTCGGACCTCGCGGGTAAGCGAGTAGCTACCAGCTACCCAGGCCTCGTCGGCACGTTCCTGGCGCAAGCAGGTGTGCAGTCTCACTTGGTCAAGTTGGACGGTGCTGTTGAATCGGCCGTTCGTTTGGGTGTAGCCGACGCTGTTGCCGATGTTGTTTCTACTGGTTCAACGTTGCGTAAGGCTGGTCTGGATATTTTCGGCCCCGTCATCCTCGAGTCCACAGCAGTGTTGATTAGTCGCGATGCCTCCATCGAGGGAATCAGCACCCTGATGCGTCGTCTGCAGGGTGTTCTTGTGGCAAAACAGTATGTCCTAATGGATTACGACGTTCCCAAGAAGTTCTTAGATGCTGCTTGCGCGATTGCACCTGGCATTGAGTCTCCAACTGTGAGCCCACTACACGACCCAGAATGGGTTGCCGTGCGAGTTATGGTTCCACGTGCGGATCGTAATGATGTCATGGACAAGCTCTACGACCTTGGTGCCCGCGCCATCTTGGTCTCAGCAATCCACGCTGCTCGCCTGTAACCATGTCTGTAGCTGTTCGCATCATTCCCTGCCTCGACGTAGCTGATGGTCGAGTAGTCAAGGGGGTCAACTTCCTGAATCTGAAAGATCAGGGAGACCCTGTCGAGCTTGCTCGTTACTACTACGAGCAAGGTGCAGACGAAATTACGTTTCTCGACGTCAAAGCCACGGTAGAAAACCGTTCCACCATGTTTGATGTCGTTGCCCGCACGGCAGATGCGGTTTTTATTCCATTGACAGTCGGTGGCGGTGTTCGCACCGTTGAGGATGTTGCCCAGTTACTCGCCCACGGTGCAGACAAGGTCGGCGTCAACAGCGCAGCTATTCAACGACCTGAATTGTTAGACGACATCTCCAGTAGTTATGGTGCACAAGTACTTGTGCTTTCCTTGGACATCACTCGGTCAGCGTCGACGCCATCTGGTTTCGTTGTGACGACTCATGGTGGTCGTGAACTCACTGACATTGACGCGCTTGAATGGGCTCGCGAAGCCATTACTCGTGGCGCTGGTGAGCTTCTGGTGAATTCAATTGATGCAGACGGAACAAAGGATGGTTTCGACCTCGAATTGATCTCTGCAATTCGAGAGATCAGTTCTGTTCCCGTTATTGCCAGCGGTGGTGCAGGTTCTGCAGCAGATTTCCCACCTGCAATCCAAGCGGGAGCTGACGCTGCCCTTGCTGCCAGTATTTTCCACTCCAAAGCTGTCACTATTGGAGAAGTAAAGTCAGTTTTGAAAAATGATGGGTTTGAGGTGCGATAAATGTCAGCTTTCGATCCATCCAGCTTGAAGTATGACTCGCAAGGTTTGATCCCCGCAATCATTCAAGATGTTGCCAACAACGATGTTCTGATGCTTGGCTACATGAACGCGGAGGCTGTACGTAGAACACTCTTAGAGGGGCGTGTCACCTTCTGGTCTCGATCCCGCCAGGAATATTGGCGCAAAGGTGACACCAGCGGTCACGCTCAATTTGTTCGCTCGGTGCACCACGACTGTGATGCAGATACTTTGCTCATCGGCGTTGAACAAATAGGTGCAGCATGCCACACCGGTTCACGCACCTGTTTTGAAGACTATGACGTTGCAGCTGTCGTCGATGTTGACTCTTCTGTGATTGGACAGGGGGAGTAGTGGCTACGCACGACACCAACCTGCAGTCATTCAGCTCATTGCTTGCTGAGGGTCACAAAGTAATTCCTGTCACCCGCTCACTTTTTGCAGATGCAGAAACACCCATCAGTATCTATCGCAAGCTTGCGTCAGGAGTACCTGGTTCATTCCTACTCGAATCTGCTGAACAGGGCGGTATTTGGTCCAGGTTCTCCTTCGTCGGTGTATCAAGCTATGGCGTCATTACCGATCATGACGGTACTCCTCAGTGGCAAGATTTTGGACTTTCTTCACAGGGTGCTTTCGGTGGTGAGATTCCTGCGACAGGTCTGAGTGCACTGGATGCTCTTTACCGTCGTTGGAAGACCCCTCACATTGAGGGGATGCCTCCACTGACGGGTGCACTCGTCGGTTTTATTGGATGGGAAGCTATCCGAGAGTTAGAGAATCTCCCAAGTGCACCTCCTGCTGATTTCTCTATTCCCCGACAGGGTCTGAGTTTTTCTCGCGAGGTCATTGTTCTCGATCACAAATTTGGGACAGTCACACTGATCTCCAACGTTCTCGTTCTGGGGGATTCACCTTCGGCTGAAGAACTTCTCACCAGTGCACAAGCGCGTTTGGATGATCTGCAACTCCGACTCTCCGTACCTGGACCCGTCGGCTTGGCTCACATTGACCTGGATACGGTCGCCGAACCTCGTCTGCGCACACCCAAACAGGATTTCCTTGATTCAGTTGTGTCCTCAAAGAAGCACATTGTTGATGGTGATGTATTCCAGGTTGTGATCTCACAACGCTTTGATGCTGACAATTCAGCTTCTCCTGAAGATGTGTATCGAGTTCTCCGGAGCTTGAACCCCAGCCCATACATGTATTTGTTGGCTCTGGAAACGGTTGACGGCACTCCCTACTCGATAGTGGGCTCGAGCCCAGAAGCACTCGTCAAGGTGTCCTCTGGTCGAGTCTTTACTCACCCCATTGCAGGATCAAGACCACGTGGCGCAAATCCTGAAGAGGATCTTGAATTAGAAACTGACCTGCTGGCCGATGACAAGGAACGTTCTGAGCACTTGATGCTCGTAGATCTTGCTCGCAATGATCTTTTGCGGGTTTGTGACGCCGGTTCGGTTGAAGTTACTGAGTTCATGCGTGTGGAACGTTTCTCTCACATCATGCATATCGTCAGTTCAGTTGAAGGTGACCTTGCTTCAGGTAAGGGTCCCGTTGACGTATTTCGTGCAACATTCCCTGCAGGTACGCTGAGCGGTGCTCCCAAGCCCCGAGCTCTCGAAATCATTGACGACCTCGAACCGGCCCAACGCGGCGTCTATGGGGGAGTAGTTGGATACTTTGATTTCGCGGGAGATGCAGATTTGGCCATCGCTATTCGCACGGTTGTGCTCAAAGATGACAAGGCATATGTTCAAGCTGGAGCGGGACTTGTCATGGATTCAGTTCCTGAAACTGAATATCTCGAAACTCAAAACAAAGCTGCTGCTCCGTTGCGTGCTGTAGCCATCGCTAACGCACTGAAGAAGGTGTAACTATGAACTACCGCAAGTTCAAGTCATACTCTCTGTTTGCGGCATTCGTCCTGTCAGCCGTCATTCTTATTGGCTGGTCGCAAACGTGGTTTTTTCTCGAGGTTACCTTTCCCACAGAAAACTCTGAGGGACTGGCTGTTTCCGGTCAGATAGCGGCTCCAGGTTTGAGTGCTTTCGGACTTGCAGGATTTGCTATTACCGCAGCACTTGCACTTTCCTCAATCGTCATACGTCGCATACTGGGAGTTTTGCTCTTAGGGCTTGGCGTCGCCGTTGTGTTGATGAGCATTTCTGCCTGGTCGGACCCAGTTCTTGCTGCAGCGTCTCAGTTGACTGCGTTGAGTGCCATTAGTGACATTGAGACGATACGTACTTTTGTGATTTCTTCCTCGGCAACGGTCTGGCCAGGAATTACTGCTGTTGCAGGAATCCTTCTCGTTCCTGCGGGAATCATCATTGTGTTCACCGCAGGTAAGTGGGGTACCGGTAGTCGAAAGTTCGACAGAGTTGGCCCAAGCGGCTCAGATTCGGGGCAAGCCAAGCCTCCACAGAGAGCTCCTGATGAAAACAAAGATGTTTCTTCGGTAAATATTGACGCCTGGGACTCGTTGAGCCACGGAACCGACCCAACTATCAACTAGAATTTCAACAGAAGTTTTCGCACTGAGGAGTGACATGAGCAACGACATCGTTGATCCAGGAGAGGGCCACTCGCCCGCAGCATGGACTGCCGTTATTACCATGTTGGTATTTTTTGCCATTGGTACAACCGCATTCGTTCTTGCAATTGAATGGCTTGTCTGGGCTTCAGCCGTCGGTATTTTTGTCGGATGGGGACTTGGTTTTCTTTTGGCAAAGCTTGGTTATGGTGTGAACGGTCCTAAGTTCACCCCCAAGCCTCACCACTACTAAATGCTGTCCGACCTGACAGCTGGCGCTCTGGCGGATGCAGCTGCACGTCGTGAGTTTGTTTCCTTTGCAGAAGTAGAGGCAGCAGCACTAGCTCAGAGTCCTGCTCTGAATGCACTTGAATTTCTCGCACCAGCTGATCACATCAAGGTCATTGCTGAGGTGAAGCGTGCGAGTCCTTCACGTGGTGATCTTGCAGCAATCGCAGATCCTGCAGCTCTTGCGCGTACATATGCAGCTAATGGAGCTTCTACAATCAGTGTCCTCACCGAAGGACGCAAATTCAAGGGAACCCTCGAGGATTTGCGTGCTGTACGCGCTGAGGTTTCTGTTCCTGTCCTGCGTAAAGACTTCATTGCAGAGAAGTATCAAATTCTTGAAGCTCGTGCAGCAGGAGCGGATCTTGTTCTTTTGATTGTTGCGGCTTTAGAGCAAGAACTTCTTGCTGAGCTCAACGAGTTTGCCCTGTCATTAGGGCTGACCGTTCTTGTTGAAACGCACTCACGTGAAGAGCTTCATCGTGCTCTCGATATTGATGCGAAGTTGATTGGTGTCAACGCGCGAAACTTAAGCACCTTTGAGTTAGATCGAGAACTCTTTGCTTCACTTGTTGGCGAGATTCCTGCTGACGTCATCAAAGTGGCAGAATCAGCGGTACGAGACGCAACAGATGTTCAGCACTATCGAGACGCAGGTGCTGACGTTGTACTCGTAGGTGAAGCACTCGTCACCTCAGATCCTGCAGCGACCCTCCAATCCTTCCTGGCGGTATAAATGGCTCTTCGCGATGAACTTGGTCCCTACTTCGGTGAATACGGTGGTCGCTTTGTTCCTGAATCACTCATCGCTGCCCTGGATGAACTCTCTGCTGCCTATGAACTCGCCAAGCTCGACCCTGGTTTTCAGCAGGAATTAGCTGATCTTCACCGCACCTACACCGGTCGACCATCCATCATTACTGAGGTTCCGCGTTTTGCGGAGCACGCCGGAGGAGCTCGAATCTTCCTCAAGCGTGAAGATCTCAACCACACCGGTAGTCACAAGATCAACAATGTGCTGGGACAGGCTCTCCTTGCTAAGCGTCTGGGCAAGACACGCATCATCGCTGAGACAGGTGCTGGTCAGCACGGTGTTGCCAGCGCCACTGCAGCTGCACTTTTTGGTCTCGAGTGTGTTGTCTACATGGGTGAGGTTGACACTGAACGTCAGGCACTCAATGTCGCTCGCATGCGTCTACTCGGCGCCACAGTCATTCCGGTTACCACCGGTTCTCGCACTCTCAAAGACGCCATCAACGAGGCACTTCGTGACTGGGTCGCCAACGTGGACACAACTCACTACCTGCTGGGTACTGTTGCTGGGCCTCACCCGTTCCCGGTCATGGTCCGTGATTTTCACAAGATCATTGGTGAAGAAGCACGAGAACAAATGTTGGAAATCACCGGGCAACTGCCTACTGCAGTTGCTGCATGTGTCGGTGGAGGTTCAAACGCCATCGGTATTTTCCATGCATTCCTTGATGATCCTTCGGTTGGTCTTTACGGTTTTGAGGCAGCTGGTCGCGGTGTTGACACACCTGAACACGCAGCAACCATCACAAAGGGGCGTCCAGGTGTCCTTCACGGAGCTCGTTCATACATGCTCCAAGATGAAGACGGACAAACCATTGAGTCTCACTCCATCTCTGCCGGTCTGGATTACCCCGGTGTTGGGCCTGAACACTCCTGGCTCAACGACATTGGTCGTGCTCACTATCGCCCCATTACTGATGCTGAGGCCATGGATGCCCTCCGACTCTTAGCCCGTACTGAAGGCATCATTCCCGCTATTGAGACCGCTCACGGTCTTGCCGGTGCGCTGCAATTAGGGAAAGAGCTTGGTCCTGACGCGATTATTTTGGTGAATAACTCTGGTCGTGGTGACAAAGACATGGAAACTGCTGCCAAGTACTTCGGCATTCTCGATGGGGGAGCAGCATGAGTTCTCAGGTTGAAGCAGCCATCTCTGCTAAAGGCAAGGTGCTGATTGGCTATCTTCCTGTTGGGTTTCCCACTCTCGAAGACAGTATTGAAGCCGCAGTAGCACTCGTTGAAAGTGGCGTGGACATCCTCGAGTTGGGTGTTCCATATTCGGATCCCGTTATGGATGGTTTGGTCATTCAGGAAGCAACTCAGGTTGCTTTGGCAAATGGTTTCAAATTGCCCCAGGCCATCGAAGCAGTGAAGCAGATCACCGCTCGCGTCGATATTCCTGTGCTCTTGATGACGTATTTCAACCCCGTTATTCAATATGGCGTGGACAAGTTTGCGTCAGATCTTGCTGCAGCTGGTGGTGCGGGTCTCATTACTCCCGACCTCATTCCAGATGAAGCAGGAGAGTGGCTAGCTGCTGCTGAAAAATACGACCTTGACCGCGTATTCCTAGCCGCTCCCTCCTCTACGGATGAACGTCTTGCTCAGGCAGTAGATAATAGCCGCGGCTTTGTGTATGCCGTCTCCACGATGGGCATCACCGGTGCACGACAGGATGTGGATGTTGCTGCGAAATCTCTCGTTGCACGTCTGCGCTCAGTAGGAGCTACCCACGTGGGTGTCGGCGTGGGCATTTCGAACGGTACTCAAGTGCGCGAAGTTCTTGCCTACGGCGATGGTGCAATCGTCGGTTCAGCTCTCGTCAAGTCACTGAACGATGGCGGTATTGACTCTCTTCGTTCCGTTGCAGAAGAACTCGCCCAGGGGAAGTAACTTTCTGCTCTCTTTCCAACCTAAGCTGACACTATGCATCTGATTACGAGTATTCCCAGCCCATCGATTCAATATTTTGATCTAGGACCACTGCGCATCCACATCTATGCGTTGTGCATTCTTCTTGGAATTGCGCTTGCAACCTGGATTACTGATGCTCGACTGAGCAAACGGGGCGCAGAACGAGGTGTTGTCCTCGACATCATTTTGTGGGCTGTTCCACTGGGGATTATTGGTGCTCGTTTCTACCACGTCTTCACCCACCCAGCCGACTACTTCTATGAAGGTGCGGACTTGATGAAGGTCTTCTACATCTGGGAGGGCGGCAACGCAATCTTTGGTTCCCTCCTTGGCGGAGCCGTTGGTGCGTGGATTGGCTGTAAGCAAACGGGGATTCGTTTCTGGTCATTCGCTGACGCTCTGGCACCTGCCATGTTGATTGCACAAGCAACAGGTCGCCTAGGTAACTATTTCAACCACGAACTCTTCGGTCAGCCCACCACGTTGCCCTGGGGCTTAGAAATTGAGTCTACAAACCCTGCATTCCCTGCCGGATTGCCAGAAGGAACCCTGTTCCACCCCATGTTCCTCTATGAAATTCTTTGGAATCTGTTGGGTGCGTTTGTCATTATTGTGCTTGAACGCAAGCTCTACCTGCGCTGGGGTAAGGCCTTTGGTGTCTATCTGATTTGGTACGGAATTGGACGCTCAGTTTTCGAGACGTACCGTCTCGACTCGAGTGAAACCTTCTTATCTATCCGCACTAATGTGTGGGCAGCACTGCTGGCCATTGTTGTTGGTGTATTGATTATCCTCAT
>NZ_JAVWTF010000012.1:38182-39678 GCF_036667855.1 Aurantimicrobium sp.
AGTAAGTTTTTTCACTCGGATCCGGGCAAAGATGCCCCCGTTATAGAACTAACTTTGGCACTTCACCCCGCCACAAGCGGCCCAGAAGTTCACACGAGCGACAAGCTCTCGCGTTTCACTTTTCCAGATGACTTTAGGGCCAACGTCGTCCCTCCCGATTAACGGTTTCGAGAGGAGGGTTCCATGTCGCTAGCGACTCCCCATCAACGCTTTTCCTTGGCACCCGCTGCCCAAGGTCTCTATGACCCCGCCCTAGAGAAAGACGCCTGTGGCCTGGCCATGGTCGCAACTCTGCGTGGTATTCCAGGACACGACATCATTGATGTCGCGCTGAGCTCTCTTCGTAACCTCGAGCACCGTGGTGCTGTTGGTTCTGACGCAGGTACTGGTGATGGGGCCGGTATTTTGACCCAGATCCCAGATGCGTTCTTGCGTGAAGTCGTTGACTTTGACCTTCCTGCTGCAGGTAGTTATGCAGTGGGTAATGCGTTTCTTCCTCTGAAGGACTCCGAACGAGCTGCTATTAAGGCTCGCTTTGCTGAAATTGCACACAGCGAAGGCCTCAAGGTGTTGGGTTGGCGTGTTGTGCCGACTGCACCCGACAACCTCGGAAAGCTCGCTCGTGAGGCTATGCCTGCGATTGAACAAGCTTTCGTCACATCTTCCTCAGGCGAGCTTTCCGGCATTGAACTGGACCGCTTGATTTACCGCTTGCGTAAGCGTGTAGAGCGTGAATGTGAAATCTATTTCGCATCCTTATCTTCACGCACCCTTGTCTACAAGGGCATGGTTACCACCCTGCAGCTGGAGCCTTTCTATCCTGATCTCAGTGATGCGCGTTTCGCTTCTACTCTCGCTCTGGTGCACTCTCGTTATTCCACGAACACCTTCCCCTCGTGGCCACTGGCGCACCCCTTCCGTTTCATTTGCCACAACGGTGAGATCAACACGGTTCAGGGAAACCGCAACTGGATGCGTGCCCGTCAGTCGCAGTTAGAGTCTGAGCTTCTGGGCGACATGAAGGATCTGCTTCCTATTTGCACACCTGGTGCTTCGGACAGTGCGTCTTTCGATGAGGTTGTAGAACTTCTTACTCTTGCTGGCCGCCCACTTCCTCACGCCATCATGATGATGGTTCCTGAGGCATGGGAAAACCAGCCCGACATGGATCCCACACGTCGTGCGTTCTATGAGTACCACTCCTCCTTGATGGAGCCCTGGGATGGCCCTGCTGCTATCTGCTTTACTGACGGTTCTCTTGTCGGTGCAACGCTGGACCGCAACGGTCTGCGCCCTGGTCGTTACCTTGTCACCGATGATGGCCTCATCGTCGTGGGTTCAGAAATCGGCGTCTATGACGTTGACCCTGCAAAGGTAGTCCAGAAGGGCCGCCTGCAGCCCGGCAAGATGTTGTTGGTTGACACCGTTGCTGGTCGCATCATTTCCGACGATGAAATCAAGAGCGAACTTGCCGCCTCTGGTCCGTGGCAGGAATG
>NZ_JAVWTF010000013.1:0-39381 GCF_036667855.1 Aurantimicrobium sp.
CCTGGTCAGTACAATTAGCTAGCGCGACGTGCACGTGCTGCGCGACGCTTGAGAGCGCGACGCTCGTCTTCGCTGAGGCCGCCCCATACGCCGGAGTCCTGACCGGTCTCGAGAGCGTACTGAAGGCACATCTCGGTGACGGTGCAGCGAGAGCAGACAACCTTTGCCTTGTCGATCTGGTCGACAGCGGGGCCGGTGTTACCTACTGGGAAGAACAGCTCTGGGTCTACCGTGAGGCAAGCTGCGTCGTTACGCCAATCCATGGGGATACTCCTTGTTTGCGGGCATGGGAAAAACCAAGTGAAGATGCATTCGGACTAATTAACGAATGCGTGTCGAGAGCCAGTCCCAAACAATATTCAGAGCGAATATTTACTTGCCCACAACGACGTAGGGGCTTATCGACTTAGATAATGGTTACACGCCTTCAAGTTAAGGTCAAGACTTTTTTCAAAGAAATGCTGGATATGACCGAAAATACGCCTCAAAACCCCACAAACTCGGGAAGAAACGGTCACGAGCAGATGCGTCGAAGTCCATTGGTTATGTTGCTAGGTGCGCTCGTGAGCATCGAAGCATTGCTGGTTACCGCTGGCGCATTCTATTTTCTGAGCAGAATCTTTCTAGAAACTCCAGAGAATCTTTCTGGCGCGATTGTGATCTTTGCCATCACATTAGTTATCGCTATTGGCCTTTTTGCTACAGCAATTGCGGCCTTTAGAGCAATCTCGTGGACTCGAGGGGCAATTGTGACGTGGCAAATCCTGCAATTTGCTGTCGCGACATCATTTATTCAGGGGATTCAAGCATGGCAACCAGTGGGTTGGCTACTCATATTCTTTGCTGTGGGTACAGCAATTCTGCTTTTCACCCGACCTGTCATCGCTGCGATGACAGCAGAGAAATAGTTTCTAGGCCAGACCCAGCTTGCCCTTGAGGCTCGCAACGTGACCTGTAGCTTTCACGTTGTAGAGGGGAAGTTCAATCTTTCCTGCTTCGTCAATGACGAATGTTGAGCGGATGACGCCCATCACCGTCTTTCCATACATTGACTTCTCACCGTAAGTTGCGTAGGCATTGTGTACCTTGAGCTCGGGGTCGCTTAGAAGGGGGAAAGTGAGGCTTTCGTTGGTTTCAAACTTCTTGAGTTTGGCCGGGGCATCCTTGGAAACACCGAGCACGACGTAGCCGGATGCTGCGAGGGAAGCCAAGCTGTCGCGGAAGTCACATGCCTGCTTAGTGCAACCGGGGGTCGACGCGGCAGGGTAGAAATACAGGATGATCTTCTTACCGGCGTAGTCAGAAAGACTTACCGGGTTGACATTCTGGTCTGGAAGGGTAAACGAAGGCGCAAGTTGTCCAGTTTCAAGGCGTGATGTCATAAGTACAGGTTATTGCTGCAGGGTAAACCCTGCTAATTGTTCCCAGCCAGATAAACTGATGACTTATTCAGAATGGCGTTTTGAGGTGTTTAGGTGAACAAAATTCTCGTGACAGGTGGAGCAGGCTTCATCGGCTCAAACTTTGTGCACTACCTCATGGAAAACACTGACCACGAGGTCACGGTTCTTGACTCCTTGACCTATGCCGGTAACAAGGCATCACTGGTCGATCTTCCTACAAATAGATTCACTTTTGTCCACGGGGATATTCGTGACGCGGAGCTTGTAGACGAGCTTTTCAGCAAGAACGACACCGTCGTTCATTACGCTGCTGAGTCACACAATGACAATTCATTGGATAACCCGCGTCCATTCCTTGAAACCAACATCATTGGCACTTACACGCTCCTGGAAGCAGCGCGAAAGTATGACACCAGACTCCACCACATCTCAACGGATGAGGTTTATGGTGACCTTGAGTTGGATGATCCTGAACGCTTCAGTGAATCCACTCCTTACAACCCATCGAGCCCATATTCTTCGACTAAAGCTGGCAGCGACCTTTTAGTTCGTGCCTGGGTTCGTTCTTTCGGTGTTCGAGCAACAATTTCGAACTGCTCGAACAACTACGGGCCATACCAGCACGTTGAGAAGTTCATTCCTCGCCAGATCACGAATGTGATCCGTGGTGTTCGCCCCAAACTCTATGGTGCAGGAGAGAACGTACGAGACTGGATCCACGCTGACGACCACTCAAGCGCAGTCATGACCATTGTGGACAAGGGCTTGCTCGGTGAGACTTACCTCATTGGTTCTGACGGAGAAAAGAACAACAAAGATGTCGTAGAGCTGATCCTCACTTCCATGGGGCAGCCAGCTGACGCATATGACCACGTCACAGACCGCCCAGGACACGACCTGCGTTACGCCATTGATTCTGCCAAGCTCCGGACGGAGCTCGGCTGGAAGCCAACCCACGCAGACTTCGAGTCAGGTATTGCGGCAACCATTGATTGGTACAAAGCAAACGAAGCGTGGTGGGCCCCTTCAAAGGATGCAACCGAGGCTTTCTATGCTTCTAAAGGACAGTAATGATTGAGTTCAGTAAAGAACTATCTATCCAGGAGACAAACATTCCTGGTCTTTTGATTTTGAACCTCCCTGTACATCAAGATCCTCGGGGCTGGTTCAAGGAGAACTGGCAACGAGAAAAAATGGTTGCTGCAGGCATGCCAGACATTGGGCCGGTCCAAAATAATATTTCATTCAATGATGAGATCGGTGTGACCAGGGGGATTCACGCAGAGCCATGGGACAAATTTGTTTCTCTGGCAAGTGGCAAAATTTTCGGAGCATGGGTGGATCTCCGTGAAGGTGAAACCTTCGGGGAAGTATTCACTTCTGAGCTGGATGCGTCGATGGCAGTTTTTGTCCCGCGGGGAGTTGCAAACTCTTTTCAAACCTTAGAATCTGACACAACTTATCTTTATTTGGTCAACGACCATTGGACTCAGGATGTTGAGTACACATACCTTAATTTGGCAGACGAAACCGTCGCAATACCGTGGCCGATCCCTCTCGAAAACGCACTTCTCTCAGAGAAAGACGCAACTCACCCTCGCATTGATGCTGTAATCCCAATGAAACCCAAAAAGACCTTGGTTCTGGGAGCAAATGGTCAGCTTGGTTTAGCACTCCGAAAAGTCATGCCAGATGCTGACTTTGTGACACGTGCTGAGTTTGACATCACTGACCATGCTTTATACAAAAATTTTCCGTGGAAGCAATATTCGACCGTAATTAATGCCTCCGCTTACACAGCGGTCGACGCTGCAGAGACTTCAGAAGGCAGAAAGGCTGCTTGGCAGGCGAACGTCACTTCAGTGGGCTGGCTCGCTCAGGTTTGCGCGCAAAACAGGCTCACGATGGTTCATGTCTCGAGCGATTACGTGTTTGATGGAACATCAACTTCACTGTATGAAGAAGATGAAGATTTCAGTCCGTTGGGTGTTTACGGACAAACAAAAGCTGCTGCAGATGCTCTTGTCGCAACCGTACCTCAGCACTACATTGTTCGAACAAGCTGGGTTATTGGTGAAGGAAATAATTTTGTCCGCACCATGGTTTTACTCGCTGAGCGGGGGATTAAACCATCAGTGGTGAACAACCAAATTGGGCGTTTAACTTTCACCCAAGATCTCGCGGCTGGAATCCAACACTTACTCAGCTCGAAGCCTGCCTATGGAACATACAACCTCAGCAACGAAGGTCCAGCATCAAGCTGGGCAGATATTGCAGCACAGGTGTATGAACTCATCGGACACAATCCTGCCGATGTCACCGGAGTTACAACCGAAGAGTATTTTGCAGGGAAAGAGGGCATTGCTCCAAGGCCTCTGTGGAGCATGTTGGATCTTTCTAAGATCAAATCAACTGGTTTTATCCCAGCAAGTTGGGAAGTCAGACTACGGGAGTATCTGGCTTAATCTTTGAATGTCGCAAGTAGGCGGTGGAGTGAGTCCAGTCTGGTTGCGCCGGCATTGCCGAGTTCGCCAGCTTCTTGAGCTTCATTGAGTGCACAATCCGGTGCATCTGCTAGGTGAGAGCATCCTCTGGGGCATCGCTCCGCAATTTCAGTGAGGTCGCTGAATGAACCCAAGATATTGTCAGGGTTCACATGTCCTAGGCCGAAAGATCTCACGCCCGGAGTGTCAATAATCCAGCCGTTTCCAAAAGGGGTCTCAAGTTTGAAGCAAATGCTAGAGCTCGATGTGTGACGACCTCGGCCCGTCACTTCATTGACGTGGCCTGTGGCGCGGTGTGCGGCCGGAACAAGCACGTTGACCAGCGTGGACTTCCCCACGCCGGAGTGTCCCACAGCCACCGTTGTGTGACCTGCAAGTGCCTGCTGGAGTTCCTCAAGAGGAACCTGGTCAGTGCCACTTCGGAATATAAGAACATCAAGCCCGGCAAAGTTAGCCAGGAACTCTGAAGGGTCATGGGTATCGCATTTCGTGATGACAATGAGCGGCTTGATACCTGCATCAAAAGCGGCAACAAGATAGCGATCAACCAAACGAACCCGAGGTTCTGGGTTTGCGGCGGCAATCACAATCAGTAGCTGGTCTGCGTTAGCAACAATCACGCGTTCCACCGCGTCTGTGTCATCTGCACTTCGGCGAAGAATGGTGCTTCTGGGGTCAACGCGAACTATGCGCGCAAGGCTGCCGGGTTCACCAGTGACATCGCCAACGACGTTGACGAAGTCACCGATAACAATGGCGTTCTTGCTGAGTTCTCGAGCTCTGGAACAGGTAACGGAAATCCCATTGATGAGAGCTGTATATCGACCACGGTCAACGCCGGTCACCATTCCGGTGACGGCCTCCGCGTGGTCGGGGCGGTTTTTGGTACGTGGCTTATTTGCTTTGGGGTTCGGACGAATCCGAATGTCTGACTCGTCGTATTGCTCACCGAGTGAGTTCTCGTCAGAGTTTGCAGACCACCAACTCATGAGTTAGAAGACTCCACAAGTGCAGACCAGAGTTCAGGGAATTCAGGCAGTGTCTTCGAAGTTGTGCCTATGTTTTCAACCTCTACGCCAGCCACGACTAGGCCAATGATGGCTCCTGAGGTGGCCATGCGGTGGTCTTCGTAGCTCAACCACACCCCGCCATGAAGCTGAGCAGGTTCAATCTGGAGTCCATCTTCGAGCTCAGTAATTTTGCCACCAAGTTTGTTAATTTCATTAGCAAGTGCTGCTAAACGGTCTGTCTCGTGGTGGCGAATGTGACCAATTCCCGTGATGGTGCTGGGGGTAGAAGCCAGTGCCGCAATTGCCACGATTGCGGGAGCAAGTTCACCACCTGTAGTGAGATCCAGTGTGATGCCCTGAACAACGGGGATACCCGCTTCGTCACTCATTCCTGTGACAGTTACTTTGTCACCATCACGAGAAACAGTTGCACCAAAAAGCGGAAGGATCTCTAATAAGTCATTGCCAACTTGAGTTGTCTCAGCTGGCCACCCAGAAATGGTGACGGATCCGCCGGTTAAAACTGCAGCGGCCAAGAATGGTGCTGCATTAGAAAGATCTGGCTCAATTTGAACATCTATGGCAGATATGGGGCTTGGCTTGACGATCCAACGGCCAACTTCAGGGCTGTCAACCTCGACACCACGTGCACGAAGTACTTCGATGGTCATCTCGATATGGGGGAGGCTCGGGAGCCGTTCCCCGGAATGAGTGAGATCAAGTCCGTTCTCGAATCGAGCTGCTGAAAGCAACAAACCAGAAACGAACTGGCTCGAACTCGATGCATCAATAGTCAATGCGCCACCAGTGACAGTGCCCGTTCCATGAACAGTGAACGGCAAGCTCCCACGGCCTTCATCTGCAACATCCACACCTAATGCGCGGAGAGAAGAAATTGTGGTTGCCATCGGACGGCGACGAGCACCCTCGTCGCCATCAAAAGTTGTGGGGCCCAGCGTTAACGAAGCAACAGGGGGCATAAAGCGCATGACAGTTCCCGCAAGTCCGCAATCAATGGTGGTGGAACCAATCAGTTCATTAGGAGTGATCTGCCAGTCAGGTCCGAATGATCCTTCTCCGGGAACTTCAGTGATGTCAGTGCCCAAAGACTTGAGTGCCTCGATCATGAGTCGACTATCGCGAGAATGAAGAGGCCGCTTGATCGTGGAGGGGCCGTCTGCCAGTGCGGCTAGGACAAGTTCGCGGTTAGTTAAGGACTTAGAACCCGGGATTTGAAGCTCTCCAGTTACAGGTTGGACAGCAAGAGGCGCCTTCCAGTGCAGTGAATCGACGTCGGGGACGTCATTTGACCCGTAGGGGTCAAATTCAGGACGGGAATAAGGAGAGGTCAACATCTGTTCTAGGTTATCGAGGATTTAGCAGAGGAGTGGGCGCTTATGGCTGGTTCCGCCACGTTAGAGAGAGCAGGCGTAGGCTTACATCAGATGACTACTGCACCCTCTGCCAAAAGCGCACTGTTTGAAGAACAGGCAATGGAGCACATTGACAAGCTCTATGCGCATGCCATGCGTAAGACAGGTAACCGCGTAGACGCCAATGATTTGGTGCAGGAAACCTATCTCAAGGCCTTTGCTGCCTTTGATCAGTTCCAGCAAGGAACAAACATCAAGGCCTGGCTTCACCGTATTCTTGAGAACACTTACATCAACCAATACCGCAAGCAGCAAAACCAGCCCTTCTATGCGCCATTGGAAGAGTTAGAAGACTGGCAACTGGGAGAAGCTGAAAGCAGAACGGCAACATCGAGCCGTTCTGCTGAAGCAGAAGCGATTGATCATTTACCCGCCAGTGCAATAAAAGATGCGTTGCAAGCACTCCCAGAAGACTTTAGAGCAGCCGTGTATTTGGTGGATGTTGAGGGTTATTCCTATCAAGAGGTTGCAGACATTATGGATACACCCACAGGAACGGTCATGAGCAGACTTCACAGAGGAAGAAAGCTCCTCAGAGAACAATTAATGGACTATGCACATGAGCAAGGTATTGGAAAGGGCAAGTAATGGGTGATTGCGGTTGCGAGAAGGCCAAGAAGGACCTTGAAGAATACCTTCACAACGAATTGTGTAGTGAAGATGCAGCAGATATCCGTGCACATATGGAGAACTGTGTTGACTGTTCCGATGAACACCGTGTTGGCGTTGTTTTGACTGAGGCTGTTAAGCGTGCCTGCGAAGAGACGGCTCCAGAAGATTTGAAGATGGAAGTACTGCTCAAGCTACGGAGTATGCAAAGGCACTAGATTCAGTTTGTGAGCCATTTTTCCCGTAAAAGCCTCAAAGCGGTGATTGCGGACGAACGCTTCCGTTTTTTGGCAGTGGGCGGCTTCAATACGATCTTTGGCTTGTTTTTCTTTTACCTTTTAGAGTTTTATTTCGGATCGAAAATTGGCTATTTCTTTGTACTGTTGATTACCTTCGCAGTGATTTTAGTGACAAGTTTTTTTCTTTACAGATGGGTAGTATTCAAAGCTCACGGGAATATCGTGAGGGACTTTGTTAGGTTCGCATCCGTATACACAGTGCCTTTTTTAGCAAATGCGATTGCTCTTCCCATACTTGTATCTGGCCTACAGTGGCAACCCTCAATTGCTCAAACGGTCATTGTCTTCTTTTCGACAGTGTTTAGTTATTTCGGTCACAAATATTTTTCATTTGCAAAGCCAAAGGGCGAATAGTCTTTAGGCTTATCTCATGATGCTCTCAATTGTTGTGCCGTGCTACAGGTCAGCGCTGACGTTAGCTACGTTGGTTCAGCGACTTGATGTAGTGACACAAAACTTGGTTCATTCTGGAATTATTCAGAGATGTGAATACATTTTTGTCATAGACGGTAGCCCAGACGAAACTGCAAATGTTGCAAGAGAACTTCAGGCTGAAACCCCATTCCTAGAAGTAATAGAACTTTCACGTAATTTCGGCCAACACAACGCCCTTTTAGCCGGCATCACAGCTTCAACAGGCGACATTATTATCACTATGGATGACGATCTTCAGCATTCTCCTGAAGACATCCCGGCGATGATTGCATCGTTAGAAAGCAAGAATGCTGATGTGATTTATGGTGTTTCAACTCGTGAAGAGCATGGGTTTGTCAGGTCTTTGTCCTCTCGATTAGCGAAAGCGATGTTTAAAACCCTAGGTGTAACTCATGGAGGGGACATCAGTGCTTTTCGTGCATTCACCCGAGAACTTGTTCCATTATTTAATAATGTTCAGAGTCCAGTAGTCAGCGTTGACGTAGTGCTTTCCTGGGGGACAAAGCGTATTTCGACTTGTCCTGTCGACATGAAGCTAAGGGAAACCGGGTCGTCCGGATATAACCTCATTTCGCTCTCGAAGTACATGATGAATGTCGTTCTCGGTTTTAGTACTTTCCCTCTGAAATTAGCTACTTGGGTAGGTGCGATTTCGTCGCTTCTGGCCCTGATTTTTGGTGTTTATACCCTTGTGATGTATTTCGCCCAGGGGATATCAACAGAAGGTTTCACAACGATTGCGATTCTTATCGCGTTCTTTGGCGGAGTCCAATTGTTTTCGATGGGCGTTCTGGGCGAGTATCTGGGCAGAATATTTATGAAACAGATTGGCCAGCCACCTTACAATATTCGCTCGGTGTCTTCACAGAAGTCCTGAGACCTCTCTGAGGTGTAAAAACCTTCTCCAGGGCGCCTCGCCTACAGCGTGAAACTCTTCAATTGAGCCCTAGCTTCCGGGCCGCAATTGAATAACACATCAAGAATTGTGACGTCATGAGCAAACTCTTGAGACAGTTGAGAATACGTCGGATAATTCTCATAATTCATGAAGGAAACTTTGATTCCTTCTTCAATAAATATTGATTCGTCTAAATAGGATTTAGCCGCAGGACCGGAAAGATATTCAGTTCCGCCCAGTGATTTCAGAATCGTCAATAATCTCTCGGAGGGCGCCAAATCTCTCCGATACTGACGTGAGTCAGAAATATTGGTTGAAATTCCTAGAGTGATATTCACAGCGCTAATTAGTTTGAGATTAGCCAAGCTGAGATTGTGAATCTTTTCTCCGCGGTAAAAAGATTCAAAAGGTTCACGAAAATCTTTGAAAAATGGAGCTTTTGAGTAGTTCTGTTTCAGCCGTTCCCAGTGCTTACTTTGCCATTCTGGATCGCTGACTTCTACTTCATAAATCAATTGTCCGGTTTGATGTTTAACCGGAACTGTTAGCCATGACTTTCCCTGTGGAGTCATGATTTGATTTCTATTGCGCCAATCATTTTTTGTGAACTGAACATCGTCGTATATGACAAATTCATCCACTGAATTAATGATGTCGAAATAGCCCTTCCACGGAATGTAGTTGGACTGGAGTATGGCAACTTTCTTAATGGTGATGCTCTTTCAACCTGAATTAATTCAGATCCAAAGCCCGTGCAAGAATCTCGGCTGCCTCTACTGCGTGACGTTTTGCTGAACCCACAGCAGGAGAAGCAGAGGAAGGGCGAGAAACGTTGCGAATCACACGTCCTTCGAGCTTGGGGGAGACTTCAAGAAGCATGAACGGCCATGCACCCTGGTTTGCAGGTTCATCCTGGTACCAGACCAACTCAGCGTTGGGGTAGGTCGCAAGAATTTCGTTGAGCTGTTGCATAGGAGCTGGGTAGTACTGCTCGAGGCGCACTACGGCAATAGCTGGGTTTGGTGCCTTCTCTAACTCGGCAACGAGGTCATGGTAAGGCTTACCAGCTGTGAGAATCACGCGTTTGACTGCAGTGCGGTCAAGCTGGCGGGGGTCATCAAGAACTGGTTCGAATACTCCGCTGGTGAAGTCTTCAACGTTGCTCGATGCGCCACGTAGGCGGAGCATCGCCTTAGGAGTAAACACAATCAGAGGCTTGCGAGGTTGTGAATATGCCTGGCGGCGAAGCAGGTGGAAGTAGGACGCAGGTGTGGAAGGGCGTGCCACAATCATGTTGTCCTCAGCACACAGCTGCAAGAAGCGCTCAATTCGTGCAGACGAGTGGTCTGGACCCTGACCTTCGTAACCGTGAGGCAACAGCATAACGACAGAGGAGCGCTGTCCCCATTTCTGCTCTGAAGCAGAAATGTATTCGTCAATGACGGTTTGTGCACCGTCAGCGAAGTCACCGAACTGTGCTTCCCACATGACGAGTGCATCTTCACGCTGAACGGAGTAGCCATACTCATAACCAAGCACCGCATACTCGCTCAGGAGTGAGTCATAGATCCAGAAACGTCCCTGATTTTCGCTGAGGTTGAGAAGTGGCAACCATTCCTGGCCGTTGACGCGGTCGTGGAACACAGCGTGACGTTGAACAAAGGTTCCACGGCGCACATCCTGTCCGGTCAGACGAACGGGCTTTCCTTCAAGCAGAATCGATCCGAATGCCAGAAGCTCACCAAAGCCCCAGTCGATATCGCCATTACGGCTCATTTCTAAGCGCTTGGCAAGTAACTGCTGAAGTTTGTTGTGAACCGTGAAACCTTCGGGGACATTGTTAAAGGCGTCACCAATGCGGTGAATGACGGAAATATCTACACCAGTGGTTGCTGGAGTCAAGACTTCGTTGCTGAGCAATGCGCCACCAGTGACGGTGTCGTTAGCTCCAACCGTGGACATAGTTCCAGTTTGTGCAGCGTGAGTCTCAGCAAATGCCGTCTCGAGCTGACCTTGGAAGTCTGCCTGAGCCTTGTCAAACTCATCCTGAGTGATGTCACCACGACCAACAAGTGCTTCGGTGTAGAGACGACGAACTGAACGCTTTGCCTCAATCAGGTTGTACATCAGTGGCTGCGTCATCGAAGGATCGTCACCCTCGTTGTGGCCGCGGCGACGGTAGCAGACGAGGTCAATAACGACGTCTTTGTTGAAGCGCTGGCGGAATTCAAATGCCAAGCGACCAACACGAGCCACTGCTTCGGGGTCATCCCCGTTGACGTGCCAAATGGGAGCCTGAATGGTCTTAGCGACATCAGTTGCATAGACAGAAGTGCGTGATGCCTCGGGCAGAGTAGTGAAACCAACCTGGTTGTTGATCACAATGTGAACGGTTCCACCAATTCGGTATCCGCGCAGCTGAGACATCTGCAGGCCTTCAAGAACAACACCCTGACCAGCCATGGCTGCGTCACCGTGAATCAACACGGGAAGGGTAGTAAATGTTCCAATCGGCTTGAGGTCCTGTTTGGCTCGGACGATTCCCTGCAGAACTGAGTTCACTGTCTCAAGGTGAGAGGGGTTTGCTGCGAGGGAGACGGGTATGGTCTTTCCTTCTGCGGAAGTAAAGATTCCCTCTGTGCCAAGGTGGTACTTCACATCTCCGGAGCCCTGAACGCTCTTGGGGTCCTGGGTGCCTTCGAACTCCCGGAAGATTTGACCGTAGGTCTTACCTGCGATGTTGGTCAGAACATTGAGACGACCACGGTGAGCCATACCAATGCCCACGCCATCGAGCTCAGCAGTGGCTGCATCCTGCAGGATTTCATCCAGCAGAGGAATAACGGACTCGCCACCTTCGAGGCTGAAGCGTTTCTGCCCCACGTACTTGGTCTGGAGGAAGGTCTCGAAGGCTTCTGCCTCGTTGAGCTTGCCCAAGATGCGCATCTGCTCATCGTGGCCAGGCTTCTCGTAGGGACGTTCGACCTTTTCTTGAATCCACCTGCGCTGTTCGGGGTCTTGAATGTGCATGTATTCAAGGCCAACAGTGCGGCAGTAGGAATCTCGAAGGATACCCAAAATCTTGCGTAGCGGTGCCGTGCGGGTACCGCCAATGCCACCGGTTACAAATTCACGGTCAAGGTCCCAGAAGGTGAGCCCATGGCTCTCGATTTCGAGGTCTGGGTGTGAGCGCTGCTTGTACTCAAGCGGATCAATGTCAGCCATGAGGTGACCACGAACGCGGTAGGCGTTAATGAGCTCCTGTACACGGGCGGTCTTATCTATTGCTGAACCGAGATTCACGCTGACATCGGTACCCCAGTGAATGGGCACATAGGGAATTCTTAATGCTGCAAAAATGTCTTCGTAGAAATTCCGTTGACCGATAAGCAGCTCGTGCACAATCTTGAGGAATTCACCTGAACCCGCACCCTGGATGACCCGGTGGTCATAGGTGCTGGTCAGCGTCAGCACCTTGCTCACAGCAAGATCAACTAAAGTTTCTTCGCTTGCACCCTGGAACTCGGCAGGGTAATCCAGTGCACCTGCACCAATGATGCAACCTTGGCCTTTCATGAGGCGAGGAACCGAGTGAACGGTTCCAATCCCACCAGGGTTTGTCAGCGAAACAGTGATTCCTTTGAAGTCATCAGCAGCAAGCTTGTTGTTGCGAGCTTTGACCACGAGGTCTTCATAGGCAGCTAAGAACTCACCAAAAGTCATGGTGTCAGCACGCTTGATTCCAGGAACCATGAGAGCACGTGTGCCGTCTGCCTTGGGGACATCCACTGCAAGACCAAGTGTCACGTGTGCAGGAGAAACCATCGTTGGCTTACCATCGGTTTCTTCGTAGAAAACGTTCTGGCTGGGGAAAGCTTTGAGTGCCTGAACAAGTGCCCAGCCAATGATGTGGGTGAATGAAACCTTGCCACCACGTGTGCGCTTGAGGTGATTATTGATAACAATGCGGTTATCTATCAGGAGTTTGGCGGGGATAGCTCGAACACTCGTAGCTGTGGGAACAGTGAGGGACTGATCCATGTTTGCTGCGAGAGTTTTTGGCATTCCCTTGAGAACGGTGACGATGTCTTGCTCTTCGGATTCAGCTGCTGTGAAGTCTTGAGAGATGACAGGAGCATCGGCAGGAATGGGAGCTGCCTGAGCTGGGCGCGAAGTGGTTGTGGCAACGGGCTGGGTTTCAGTACCGGTCGAAGCGCTGGTCGGTGCTGGAGCTGTCGGGGTAGCGGCTGCGGGGGCAGTAAACCCTGACTTGGCCGCGTATTTCTCTAAAGTTGGCCACCAGGTGGGATCAACCGAGTTCTTGTCTACGACGAAGCGCTCGTAGAGCTCTTCGACCATCCATTCATTAGCGCCGAATTCTTCGGCTGCTCCGCCATTCTCCGTCTGGTTCGACACAGCTAAAGTCGCCCACTCTCCGTTGATTGTTTGATTGGTCTAAGTGTGGTGTTAACACCAATGAGGTCCGGTAACAAGCCTAAACCTATTACTTAGTCACGCAGTCAACTGTGTGGGGTCGGTCAGCCCATTGCGAAGAATATTTAATGCTTATTTGGATCTGAGCGAATCGAGGTGTTGCAAGTACCACTCGTATGTCTCACGAATTCCTTCTTCGAGACCAATCTGAGCCTTCCACCCTAGAGAAGTTAACCTTGAGACATCGAGAAGTTTGCGGGGGGTACCGTCAGGTTTTGATGTGTCCTGAGTGAGTTTTCCTGTGTAGCCAACTACAGAAGCTACAAGTTCAGCAAGTTCACGTATAGAAACATCTTCACCAACACCCACATTGATGGTTTCTGGAGAATCATAATTTTCGAGGAGGAATACCAGTGCACTCGCAAGATCATCGACATGAAGGAATTCTCGACGCGGTGTACCTGAGCCCCAAATAATAACTTCAGGTTGATTTGACACCTTGGCTTCGTGGATGCGTCGCGTTAAGGCAGGAAGTACGTGTGAATTATCTGGATGGAAATTATCCCCGGGGCCATACAAATTAGTTGGCATAGCAGAAATCCAATGACGGCCGTATTGGCGACGTGAGGCCTGCACCTGCATAATTCCTGCAATTTTCGCAATGGCATAGGCGTCATTTGTTGCCTCTAACGCACCAGTCAGTAGAGAATCCTCACGGATTGGTTGCTCGGCAAACTTGGGGTAAATACAAGAAGAACCCAAGAAAAGAAGGTGCTCAACTCCAACGGAGTTCGCCGCGTCCATGATGTTGACTTGAATTTGGAGGTTTTGACTTAAGAAATCAGCTGGGTAGGTGTTGTTGGCATGGATGCCACCAACTTTCGCAGCTGCATCTATGACGGCGTGAGGCTTGGTTTCTGCAAAGAAAGCAAAAACGGCATCTCTATTCGTGAGGTCCAGCTCAGAAGAAGTTTTGCCGATGAGATTGGTGAAACCTTGTTTTTCGAGTTGACGCCAAATGGCGCTTCCTGCAAGTCCGCGATGTCCTGCGACATAAATAAGCGAATCTTTGGCTAACTTCATCTGGGGTCCCTGTTCGATTCAAAGGTTAGTAACGATTCTAACTTTGAACAGAGAGTTTCAAATTGAGGCAGGTAATAACTCATGGAGAATGAGCCTGCAGTAGGCTTATGGTGTAAGAAATCCGGGGAATCAAAACGTATTCATAACCCCTTCTCCAATCAAGATGAGGACTAAGCCATGAGTCAAGCTCGCCCAAAGCGCGCCCTAATTACCGGTATCACAGGACAAGACGGTAGTTACTTAGCTGAGCTTCTCCTTGAGAAGGGCTATGAAGTACACGGCATCATTCGTCGCGCATCTACTTTCAACACCTCCCGTATAGATCACCTCTATAACGACCCACACATTGCTGGTACCCGCCTATTCCTGCACTACGGTGACTTGAGTGATGGATCACGATTGGTTACTCTGCTTGAATCGATTCAGCCTGACGAGGTTTACAATCTTGCAGCGCAGTCTCACGTACGCGTAAGTTTTGATGAGCCTGAATACACCGGAAACTCGACTGGTCTGGGATCGATTCGTTTGCTCGAAGCAATTCGAATGGTTGGTTTACAGTGCCGTTATTACCAGGCTTCTAGCTCTGAAATGTTTGGCGCCACACCGCCTCCACAGAACGAAGAAACTTTGTTCTACCCACGCTCTCCCTATGGTGCGGCAAAGCTCTATTCCTACTGGGTTACCCGCAACTATCGCGAGGGATACGGAATGTTTGCCGTCAACGGCATTCTGTTCAACCACGAATCGCCACGTCGTGGTGAAACGTTCGTTACTCGCAAAATTACGAGAGCAGTTGCACGCATTAAAGCAGGCGTGCAGGATGAGCTCTTCATGGGTAACCTCGATGCCATTCGCGACTGGGGCTACGCTCCTGAATATGTCGAAGCTATGTGGATGATGCTTCAGCATGATCAACCTGATGATTACGTTGTTGCAACAGGAACTGATTACACCGTTCGCGATTTCTTGCAGCTCTCATTCGAGCACGTCGGACTTGACTGGGAAAAGTACGTAAAGTTTGACGAGCGTTACCTTCGTCCAACTGAAGTCGATGCACTCGTTGGCGATTCGACCCGTGCACGTACGGCATTAGGTTGGGAGCCCAAGGTGCTCACCCCTGAATTAGCTCAAATCATGGTTGATTCAGACATTAAAGCTTTAGAAGCTGAGGGCAAGCCGTACATCGACACTGTCGTCAAAAAGTAAGTTGTTTGTCGAATGTGTTTGCTGAATTAGGGGAATTCAACGTATGGGCAAAGTAACAAAAGCAGTGATACCTGTTGCGGGATTAGGGACGAGATTTCTTCCTGCAACAAAAGCTATGCCTAAAGAAATGCTCCCTGTTGTTGATAAACCGGTCATCCAATATGTGGTTGAAGAAGCTGTGGAGGCAGATGTTCCTCACATTCTGATGGTCACTGGTCGTAATAAGCACGCTGTAGAAAATCACTTCGATCGTGCTTTTGAGTTGGAGACTCGCCTAGAACAAAAAGGAGATTCAGCAAAGCTCAATGCGGTTGCTGAATCTACCGAACTTGCTGACATTCATTATGTTCGACAGGGTGATGCTTTGGGTCTTGGCCATGCAGTTTCAAAAGCTCGAGCTTTTGTAGCCAACGAACCATTTGCTCTGCTGCTGGGCGATGAAATTGTTCAGGGAGATGAAAGTTTCCTTGCCCGCATGATTGCAATTGCCGAGAAATATCGCGCAACCGTCGTAGCGCTTTTGGAAGTTCCCCTCAGTGAGGTCCATAAGTATGGCATTGCGACGATTGAAGGGTTTCCTGCTGAGGACGCTGATGTCGTTCGAATTACGTCGCTGGTAGAAAAACCTGCCCAAGAAACTGCCCCATCTCGATTTGCTGTTGTTGGTCGTTACGTACTCCAACCCGAAATTTTTGATGTGATTGATAACCTCAAGCCTGGAGTAGGCGGCGAGATCCAGCTCACTGATGCTTTAAACGAATTATCTAAAAACACTGAACAAGAAAAACCGGTACTCGGTGTAGTTCTGCGCGGGCGGAGGCTAGATATGGGAAATCAGTTGACTTTCCTTCAGGCAACTGTCGAGCTTGCTCTGGAACGAGATGACATTGGTTCTGATTTCCGAGAATGGCTCAAAGAATACAGCTCAAAACTGTAAATCAAATCGGCTTCTGAGGCTGGATAGTTACAGCGCTTGTTGTTGAGCGGCGGAAGAGCTTTTTCCTGTGCGTGTTTCCCATTCCAGGAAAAGTACCCAGCTTGCGATGCGAGATTTTGCAGGAATATCTGCAAGATATCGGCCGAGGGCGCTCACTGCTAAAACGAGGATGAACCAACCTTGGATGTAAGCGGATGAAATCTCTGTGATTCCTCCAAAGGCAAGTGCAAGAACAGCTAATGGCACCCAAAGCTGGAGTGATTTATCCCCAAAAACTGCATTTTTGATCCCAAGTGCAAATGTTGAAACGTATGTTCCGATGAGGAAAATAGCTCCAAAAATACCGGTCATAACGAACCAGTAGATGAGTTCATTGTGACTGTGCAGGAAGAATTGGCCCAATTCATTTTGGATGAATAATGCAGCAGGTGATTCATATCCGAACAGCGATGACCAGCCATATCCGGTTAGCCATTTCCCTTCCATGGCATGCATACTTGCCGTCCACAATGGAATTCTTCCGGTTAGATCGCTGCCTTTTGAAAAAAGTCCAAGAATTGTTGTGAAATTCAGGACGACGAGAAGCCCCATTGCCAGAGCTGAACCAATAACCCAGGGAAGTGACCTTCGATATTTCTTGACAAGAAGGAAAGCCCCAAAACACACAACGGTGAGAACGAACGTCACAATTGATGAAGCAGATTTAGTGGAGAGAATCAACACGGCCATGAACAAAATAAGTGCTGATTTAGTAATGACACGTATCCACAAGTTCTTCATCAATTGAGTGGTGAGGATTGCGGGGACTGTAAACATTAGGGTGAGAGCAAGGTTGTTTTTACCTGTGAACGCCCCCATCAAAAGCCCTGCTTCGTCAATAGCAGTAGACGGAGATGTGAAGAAGAGATAAACGGTGTACAGCGCCAGAAGGGCGCCAGCTAGTGCAAGAGAAAAAACTATTTTTTCTAAGGAATAAGTCCACGCTGCGAACATTGCGATTCCGGCAATGATGAGGAATGACAACCAGTCTTTGAAGATGCTGAAGAGAAAAAATTCATTCAAAGAAAGCGTGGCAGTGACGAGAAGCAATATCAGTGGTGTTGAAAGTGCAATGACACGAGGATATTCTTTGCTCGTTGCAACAGAAACTGCAAAAAATATCAATGCGATAAGTGCACGTTCAAAGAGAGTGAGATCGGAACTCCAGGGGGCGATTGGTCCGATGATGAGGAATGTAAAAGTGAGGGAGATGATGGGAAAAAATGTTTTTAACATTGTTCCCAACTCATTTCATTCCAGTGCTGAGGCCTGAGAGTTTCTGGCCGTTTTTTAATCTCTTGTAGTCTAACTAATGCAAGTGGGAGTGCATGGGAATATGAATTCCCAAATACATTATTTCTCTTGTTAAACCTTCAAACATTGGGGACCTGGTGAAAGGCATCATTCTTGCTGGCGGCACTGGCTCGCGCCTGTGGCCAATCACTCGTGCAGTTTCTAAACAGCTCATACCTGTATATGACAAGCCAATGGTGTACTACCCGCTCTCGACACTAATGCTTGCGGGTATTCAAGAGATTCTGATTATCACAACCCCCGAGCATCAGTCACAATTTGAAGAGTTGCTGGGCGATGGCTCTCAATTGGGTATAAAACTAAGCTACATTGCGCAACCAAAACCTGAAGGATTAGCCCAAGCATTTATTTTGGGTCATGAATTTATTGGTAAAGATAATGTTGCCTTGATTCTGGGCGACAATATTTTCCATGGTGCAGGGCTTGGAAGAAGTCTCTCTGCCAATCTCGAAGTAGAGGGTGCAAAAATCTTTGGCTACCAAGTAGCTAACCCTCGTGATTACGGAATCGTGGAACTCAGCGATGACGGTAAGGCAATCTCGATCGAAGAAAAACCCACAACCCCCAAAAGTAACTACGCCATTCCCGGTCTGTACTTCTTTGATAATCGTGTTGTCGAAATTGCGCAGAACGTTAAGCCAAGTAGCCGTGGCGAATTAGAAATCACATCGATTCACGAGGCATATTTAGACTCTGGCTCACTCAGTGTTCAAGTGCTCGATCGTGGAACGGCCTGGCTGGATACGGGAACTTTTGATTCAATGTCGAGAGCATCCGAGTACGTCCGTGTTATTGAGGAGCGACAAGGTTCCAAAATTGGCTGTATCGAAGAAGCCGCATGGCGTCAGGGGTGGATTTCGGATGAACAACTGCAATCGCTGGCACTAGCACAGCTCAAAAGCGGTTATGGAACCTATTTACAAAGCTTGTTGGCTTAGTTTGACGCTAACCGCTTATTTGTTGAGCAAAATAGGCGATTGTCGGTTCAAGACCACTTTCTAGCGGTACTTTCGGGCTCCAACCTAGCTCAGAGTTTGCCTTTGTAAGGTCTGGTTTTCTTTGCTGCGGATCATCTTGTGGAAGTGGCAACAAAGTGATTTTGGAAGAACTTCCAGTCATGTCGATCACTTTGTGGGCGAGTTCCAACACAGTAAATTCACCAGGGTTACCAATGTTAATAGGCCCTGTAATCTCACTCGGGCTATCCATGAGTGAAACCATGCCAGCGATTAAGTCATCTACATAGCAAAAGCTTCGTGTTTGGCTTCCATCGCCATAAATTGTGATGTCTTCACCTTGGAGCGCTTGAACGATGAAGTTGCTCACAACACGACCGTCTGCGGGGTCCATGCGGGGACCATATGTGTTGAAGATTCGCATGATTTTGATTTCGGTACCGAATTGGCGAGCAAAATCGAAGAAAAGAGACTCGGCAGCCCTTTTTCCTTCGTCATAGCAACTGCGAATTCCAATTGTGTTGACGTTTCCCCAATAGCCTTCAGGCTGGGGGTGAACGTGGGGGTCGCCGTAAACCTCAGAGGTTGAAGCCTGAAGGATTCGAGCACCCTTGTCAACTGCCAACTGAAGCATATTGATGCTTCCATAGACACTTGTTTTCATCGTGAAAATCGGGTCACGTTGATAGTGGGGGGGTGATGCAGGACAAGCCAGGTTGTAAATCTGATCAAGTTCACCGTCGACGGTCAATGGAGCGATGATGTCGTGTTCTATGAAGGTGAAACGATCATGTGATAACAGGTGTGCAATATTTTCAGACCGACCGGTGTAATAGTTGTCTACACAGACAACTTCATCACCTCGGGCAATTAGTAAATCGATAAGATTTGACCCGAGAAATCCAGCTCCACCGGTTACTAAGATGCGTTTAGACAATGGCTGCTCTTCCGACAGAGTGGTATTCAAAACCTGTAGATGCTACGACTGAACGGTCAAGAATATTGCGACCATCAAAAATGATGCTGTTACTGAGCTCTTTCTTCAAGAGTTCGTAATCAGGGGATGCAAATTCAGGCCATTCCGTCAAAATCACAAGAACATCAGCGCCCTTGACTGCTTCGTATTTGTCGCCGACGTAACCTACCGTGAAACCGCTTAAGGCCTTTTGCGCGGTTTCTGTCGCAATCGGGTCATATGCAACTACTTCGGCGCCAAGCTTGAGCAGATCAGGGATAACAGCCAAACTGGTTGCTTCTCTCATGTCGTCTGTGTGCGGCTTGAAAGCGAGGCCCCAAATAGCGACTTTTTTACCGGCGAGGTCGCCAAGGCGTTTGTGCACACGCGATGCAAGTGAGTGTTGTTGGAGAACGTTAACTTTCTCGACTGCTTCCAAAATGAAAGACGTAGCTCCATGAGTTTCGGATGCTGTTGCTTTGAGCGCTTTAATATCTTTAGGAAAGCAGGACCCGCCAAAGCCAACACCTGCTCTGAGGAAGCTCTTACCAATTCGAGCGTCAGTTCCAATTCCTTGCTCGACGTCGCTAATGTCTGCCCCAATTTCGGCAGCCAAGTTTGCTAGCTCGTTCATGAAGCTGATGCGCGTTGCCAGCATCGCATTTGCGGCATATTTCGTCAGCTCTGCACTTTTAGCCGACATCACTATGAAAGGACTACCTTGCGCGATGAAAGGCTGGTAGAGCTTTCTCATTTGCTTTTCTGCACCAGAATCTGAGGTTCCTATAACGACTCTGTCAGGAGCAAAAAAGTCATCAACTGCGCTTCCTTCTTTGAGGAATTCTGGGTTGGAAACGACAGAAATATTGATAGAGAGTCCGCGTTGTGACAGTTCTGCGTCAATAACTGATTTGACCTTGTCGGCGGTACCAACTGGCACAGTACTTTTGTCGATGACGACGCAGTCTGTTGATCGGTTCATTCCGATTTGCTTCGCAACTTCAAGAACGTATGTGAGGTCAGCGCTGCCATCTTCTAAGGGAGGCGTACCTACTGCGATAAATAGAAATTCGCCGTGTTCTATGGCTTGGTGAGAATCAGTAGTGAAATTAAGGTTGCCGCTGGAGACATTTTTGACCACAATCTCTTCCAGGCCAGGCTCATAAATAGGAATGTGGCCTGCGCGTAGTGAAGCTATTTTGTTTTCATCAACGTCGAGGCAAAAAACCTCATTACCCATCTCGGCTAGGCACGAACCTGTGACCAGGCCAACATAGCCGGTACCAATAACTGTTACTTGAGGCATCACAATTCTTTCTTCGTAAGCCAACAGTTTACTGGGTGGCAGACTGATTAGCTGGGTAATTGGTGAGGCCTCGCATCGAGCGTCATCCATGTTGGGTACAACATGTCTGCTCGCGCTGTGCCTGACTCGTTCCACGGGCGAGGTGAAATCACAGTAGCTTTTTCGGGTAACCGCTGTTCCATGAGCCACCCTGCCCACCAACTGAAACTTGAATTACTCATGATGAGTGCTGAGCCAAGAGACATGGCTCTGATTGTTCCTATCCCGGAGATTAAGCGGGAATTATCGACGATCTCAATATCTTCATTGAGATCACCTAGCTCTTGAGCAATGTATTCAGGGGAGTCAGAAAAGACTCGGATGGGATCAGAGTTTCCCAGATTGCGAAGGAGTGCAATTGCACGACGGGCATAATCGACCGAGGCAATGACAGAACCACTGTTTACTTCTGCTTGGTAATCACCTCGTCGCAAATGAAGAGTAATGCAACTGCGCTCTGAGAGTGAGTCGAGATAGTCAGCTTCTGCAGGGGGGAGTGGGGATTGTTCAATAAGGCTGTGAAGTTGTGGGGCGATTGTTGGGAAATACCGGGCAGATTGGAAATACCCAATGAGCTGTGTGCCTGGCCGGACCACGTGAATCTTGGAGTCATATTTCGCCTGATCTTTTTCGAAATAGAGCTTTCCTGTAACAGCTTTCGGCGACCTGGGGAATGGGTAAATATGGTTTCCGGGAAATTTCTTTGACGTCCACGGCCCTCGTGAACCAATATCAATGCCGGGATGGTCAATTTGGTTAAGTTCTAGCTCTCGTAAGCCGGAAACTTCTAAATAGGACGTATTAAGGAAAAGTGGGCAGCCTAGGCGGTGGGACTGCTCCCAGGATGCGGCCAGAATGAAGAGCTGATTGCCAAGCCCACCAGCAATGTATCCGGTGATGCCGTTGTTAGTTTTCACTTCATTCCACCAGTTGTCGGGATGCGTTAGATTGCGTTTTCTCCATACGGAGGTTATCAGTTACGGACATCTCCCCACCAAGCACGTGCTGCAAGTCCTGCTCGGAGTATTACCCGCAGTGGCCAGAGATACCAAGCGTGGTATTTCTTCGCCAGATAGATGTAGGCACTGTGATGGTGTGCATGAGTCATTGCTTTTTTACGCGTGTCGGTTGAATGTGCACCGAGATGAGTAATTGTTGCATTCGGAACATAAGCTACTTTGAATCCGAGAGGGTGTGTCCGGTGGCATATATCGACGTCTTCGAAGTACATGAAGTAACTCTCATCGAAGCCCCCTAGTTTGGAATAGACCTCTTTACATATGAGCATGCATGCGCCAGAAACCCAGCCAACGAAGCGAGGCTCGGTTGATTCGATACGATCTTGACGATACGCGTGTGTCCACGGGTTGTTTTTCCAAATATTTGCAAACAATGCGTGGCCTATGCCGATACGCAAAGAAGGCAGAGCACGCGCAGAGGGGTAAGTGTCACCATTTTCCTCGAGGATCTTGGGGCCAATGATTCCAACATCTGGATGGGAATCACCGTATGCAAGCATTTCTTCAATTGCCGTTGTGTGCCATCTCACGTCGGGATTGGCAATAAGTATCCAATCTGGTTGCTTTGATAAATGATCAACCCCAATATTCATAGCTCCGCCGTAACCGGGGTTATGAGGAGCCTGAATAAGTTCTATTCGCTTATCTATGGAAACAAGTTCAGCTAGTTGCGGATCTTCCCGGAAATTATTAATCACAACAATTTCTTCAGGAATGTGAGAAGACTCAAAAAGGCTTCTCAAGAAACTTGTTAATACCTCAGAAGAATCATAGGAAACAGTGACAAGTGCAACAGTGCTCACAGCGACCTCCCTGAAAGTTCTTTGGAAATCGCCTGTGCCATAGCTTCTGCGGTGGATGCCCAGCTAAAGGTCTTGGCACGTTCAGGTCCCAGTGTTTTAGCTCGAGCAAGTGATGATGGATTTTTCAGAAGTTCAGCGAGATTCTCGGAAATCGACATCGCATCAGTATCCGTATAAAACGCGACGTCACCACCAACTTCAGGAAGAGAAAGCTCACGAGTAGTGAGGACGGCAGCTCCACAGGCCATGGCTTCCAACACGGGGAGCCCAAACCCCTCTCCCAGACTGGGATACACCACAAGTTCCGCACCGCCGAGGAAAGATTTCAATTGTTCTTGTGGGAGATACCCGAGCTTGCGGACGTTAAGACCGCCTAGTTGAGCTTTCATGATTGCTGGCTCGACAGCCTCATCCCATCCGGGGCCACCTGAGAGCAATAGCGCTGTATTTGTGGTCAAGGAAGAAGGAAGTGAGCTAAAAGCGTTAATTAAGGCTGGGACGTTTTTACGAGGTTCGAGAGTTCCCAAAAACGCAATCCATTGAGTAACAGGTGGAGTGAGCGTGGATGTGAAAGCGGTAATGTCGCGAGCCGATGGTGGGGAGAAGAGAGAGTTGTCATAACCCAGAAGCGCAACAGTGGTTCTTCGAGGTGCGTTCGGTGCAAGGTGATAAAACTCTTGTGCCGTTGCGCTGCTAGGTGTGACAACACCAATTTTTGTATTCCGTGCGAGTCTTCTGATCCAACTTCTGAAGAAAAGCCTCTTAAATCGAGAATGTAGTTGGGGCAAGCTGAAAAAGGTGAGGTCATGGATCATCACTACTCGAGCAAATTTACCTCTTAAGGGGTATGTGTAGTGAGGAGAAAATACAAGTTGAGCTTTTAACGAATGTGCCAAGCGGGGCAAGCCCGTTTGTTCCCACCACAGTCGATAGGCCGTATGCGACACACGCCGGGGAGCAACATGAACCTTTGAAGTAATCATCTGAAATTCAGTAGCATGCTCAGCTTTGCACACCACATGAAAATCAAAATGGGTGTTTTGAGAAAGAAAAGGGATGGTGGATTCGATTACGCGACCCACTCCTCCTCGGTTGAGCGGAATACTCGTCGCGTCAAACAAGACGAGGGGCGTAGGTAATTTCTGATTGTTGTTTGTCATGCTGCGGAAGTCATCTTCCGTTTCGTATGAAATAACGCACGACCGTGAAGTCTGGTGCCTCGGATTATTCCTGCCCAATAGGGGACAGCAAAAATAAGGGCATAAACAAAGTAGGAACGTATGCCCTTTCCTGGACAGCGGTGCACTGCTGCAATTACCGCAGGAAGACTCAGAGCAAGAAGTGCAAGAGCTAGCAGGCTTAACAAGACAACCAGCTGACTAGAAATGAGAAGCCAGACAACAATAATCAATGCAAGTACTGGGGCTAACGCTGCGAGGAGTATCGCGGTGTTCGTGGCAACACTGATACCAGCAAAACCATCAACGAATGTCGTTCCACGGGCGTAAGTGTGCTTGACAAACGCTTTCGTGTTTGTTCGTGGCCGGTACAAGGCCCAAAAACCAGGATCGATAAGAACTTCGGCCGGTGTGACGATATGTCTAATTATTTTTGTATCGTCATTAGTCAAATTCGCATTTTCTTCTGGCCAGTTCGCTTGAGAGGCTTCGATAAAGAGTGCAGTCGGGCACATGAAGAAAGTTGTTCCCTTGGGAACTTTGTTAAAGTTTTCTGCGGTGATGACGGTGGGTTGCGGGTGAGAGAGGTAGCTGCCCCAAAAGACGTAAGTAGGCACCTCCCAGAAATGTCCGACGAGATTTGCCTGCGGATCAGTTATGGAGTGACCATTCCAGGCTCGGAGTCCACTGGTGCCTGAGGAAATTCCAGAAAGTTCTATGTGTTTGAGGGAATGCTCACCCATCAAAATCCGAGAATCCAGTAACAACATATTGGGATAACGTGCCGCCTGTGCACCTGCCCAGCGGGCAAGAAATCTCCCTTGATTACTTTGGGCGATGATTTTTATGGGGTAAGAAAAGCGGGTTTGAATTTCTGTAAGTATGTCGATGCTGTTGTCTGTTGACCCGTCGTCAACTATGACTACTTCTGCTTCCCAAGAGGTTTGTGTTAAGGCAAGTTCCAAGGCTTCCAAAGTGCTCGGAAGCCAGGGAGCTGAGTTATATGTTGGTATGACAACACTGACTTGTGTTTGGGTTTCTGGCGCGTCTGAGGAAAGTGCCATGATGTCTACTTCGCTTTCGAAGTGAGCTCATCAATGCTGAGTGAGCAAAACTCTTCGCCCTTGATACGTTCATATGTTGGGCCCAGGTTTTCGAGAACGCCTTCACGGTAGTATTCGGGCCATTCTCGTTCTAGCCAGTGTGCCAATCGTAAGCATCTTTGCGATTCGTCGATACGCGAATTGGTGACAGCAGCTGCGAGTTCGCTATTGATGCGGTATCCGGCTTCCATCTGTGTGCTGAGTGTCCAGTTGATGGTTTCTTGCGTGATGCCGAACCACCCCACAAATACCAAAACTATAGCTCCCGTTGTTGCCAGACGTTTTTTGGAAACTTGAATAACAAAACCGGCAATAAACAGCGACATAGTGAGCATGCCGATGGGATAAAACAGATAGACCAAACCAGGTGCTGTTATTTCTGCAATGTATTTGGCTGTAAAAGCTTGAGCAGCAGTGGAAAGCCACCAAAAAGTGACTAAAGCGAAAATAGGTATCCATATTTTTCGTGGATGGCGAGCAGGTGCTTCAGGGGCGCTCTTGAACCACGCAATGGCAAAGACGACGAGCAACACAACGAGTACAGTTCCTGCAATGAACGCTGGTCGGGAAAAGATCATGGGGTTTACGCGGTAGAAGGAATATGGCCAAGCCCCACCGGGTGCGGCACTAATGAGGGAAAACACAAATGTTTTCACCCCATCTAACGGACTTCCTACAACAGTCCCTGTGTAGCCACCTGTTCCACTAATCAAGGAAACATACATACGCCCGCTGAGGAAAACAATTGCAGGTAACAAAACGCCAAAACCGATGAGAGCTGTGAGGCGTTTCTTGGAAACTGTAGACACGGCCAGTTTCTTGAAGAAACCGGCTGCAAAGATAAATGCAGAACCGGCAACTGCGGCAACAAGTAGTTCGTAGTACACCACACTGAATATTGCGACAAGAGAAACCTTGATTGTCATCCACACAGGATGTGAGTTAGGTCTGACCGCCTTCATTGCTAGACCCAAGAGTAAGAAGCCTACTGCTGTGGAGCCGTAACCCGCCATTGAGTAGGTTGTCACGGGGTCATTTGACCAGGGGTGCACTTGAATTGTGAGACCAGTAATTACTGCAATCAATGCAAAATATCTGGCCGGTGCGCCAGGTGAAACCTCAAGTTGGAGAGTCTTGAGAGTCTGCACAAAGAAGTACGTCGCCGCAATAACAGCTAAGAGAAGTAGCGCAAATGCTCCTGATTGGTAGTAGTAGCCAGGAGAGATGTTGAGTGCGGAAGTTAGCGGAATACTGATGAAGTGGTACAAACCACCAAGCACCTGGCCTACTGGGTTGAAATGCCCAGCCTGCATTCCCCAGCCCCAAGCTAGAGAAGACCAGGTACCTAGGTCTCCATTGCTCATTCCCTGAGCTTGAAAAATGACGTAGAAATCATCCCCGATGATAGGCACACGGGTCGCAGGGAGGAAGCCGACAAAGAGCACCGAGAGGCCGAGGATAATCCAGCCAATGTTTTTTCGAATCATTCGTTATACCTCAGTGACTTTTTTCTTGTTGAGCGATGCAAAGTGGATAATCACTAAACAGGCCAAAACGGAACTGCCGAGAATACCTAACAACCAAATCATGCCGAATACATCTGGCAGAACCATCTGAGCCCCGACCCATTCAATTACAGCAGCGATGATAAAGACCACGAGGGCAGACCTTGAGGTTATTGCGGTTAGTCGGATGAGTAGACCTTGAGACATTGCCCAGGGGAGGTAGGCGAGAGCCAACCATGGGAGATATTCAACGGTCAACCCGTATCCCTTGCCAAAGAGCACCAAGGTAATTGGTCCCGCGAGTAATAGAAGCCCGAGGAATGCGCCAACCCCGCCAGTAAATATGAGGCCGACAGATACGAGAACGCCTCTATTGGAGGTTTTGTTGTCGTGCTGGCTTGATACAAATCGAGGTAATAAATAGACAGACATCATCCCGGGCACGATGAAAATAGTTTTCGTCAGTACTGCTGCCGCCGCAAAAGATCCTGATTCGAGCTCTGATGTTCCTCCGCGAACGAGGACAACTTCAATGTTGGTCAGCCAAGAAAAGGCAATCACGAGGAGCAGAACAATGATGGTGTCGCGTGAAAATGCAACCCCCTCAGGTTTGAGATGGGTTCGTGCTGACTGGATTCCTGATCCAATCGTGATGGCCAATGTTGAGAGGAATACGGCAAACAACATGCTGATGGCGCCAAGACTCAAACCAATGACAATGACAATCAGAATAAGGCGAAATGCTTGACCTCCTGAGGTCCAGCCGGCAACAGAGCGCGAGCGTCCCGATCCTTGCAATATTCCTAGAGAACGTGAAAAGAGGAATGCAGGAAAAATAGTTGCGGCTGCCAATACAACTGCCTCAAGGCCTGTGTTGAGAAGAGTCGCGAGGGGCTGGGCAAACAACAACACGATAATTGTTCCTGCACCGCCGAGGCATACTGCTTCGATGAGCGATGCATCCCATTTCTTTGAACCTGAGATGGCCTTTTCGGGGGAGTGTGCGGCCCGAGCGGCTCCCACCGCCACAGAGTTTTGAAGTGCTGATGAACCTGTTGAGGCAATACCGACAATTGCCATAAATGCAGCAAGTAATCCGAAAGCTTCAGGGCCAAGTGATCGGCTAGTTAACACTTGAAATCCGACGGAGGCAAGAATTCCGATAGCGCTAATCAAGCCAACACTGAGAAAAGCTTTGCCGTGCCGACGAATACCCCATCTACTGGGACGCGGTGTCTTACTCATCGGCCTAATGCCTTACGGTTTTTCCAGCGGCGGTAGCGAGAGGCATAGCGCAAGTCAAAGAGAGCTTTCAGTGCGCTTGAGGTCCCAATTGTGCTGGTGAAATCAAAATCAAGAATCACCGGGGCATCTTTGATTCTTCCGCCGCTATCAGTTACCTGTGCCAAAAACTCCAAGTCGAATGAAAATCCGTCCGAGTCGCACCTCTCAATTGAAGGTGCGACCGCATTCCGATTCATTGCTTTCAAGCCTGTTTGAGTGTCACTAATCTTCAATCCTGTCACTACTCTGGTAGCCATTTTGAAAATACGACTAGCTATTCTTCGGGAGAGTGGATAGTCAATCTGCGATTGAGGGTGCATTTTGGAGCCAATGATGACATCAGCTTCATCGGCATCTAATCGGTCAAGGTAATCTGGCAGCACACTGGGGTTAAGGTCCAAATCACCATCTATGAAAACGACCAGAGGGTTTTTGGCCTCTGAAAAACCGTGACGAAGAGTGAAGCCTTTACCTTTGTTGTAGTCGTTTTCGACTAAACGGACTGAGTTGACTCCAACGGAGGTGACAAGCGCAGAAGTGTTGTCGGTGCTTCCATCTGAGACCACAATAATTTCGTAATCCCTACCGGTTCCTGCCAAGACTTTGTCTATTCTGGCCAGAGATTCCTGGATACTCGCCGATTCGTTGTATGCCGGCACAACAACCGAAACTGCAGCTTTATTTTTGCCCATATCCTCGTTCTCGCAAGTCATTGACGATGATATCGGAGGGGGAGTACTCCAGCTCTAGAACAGGATATTTGTGTTGTTTGTAGTCTGTGAGGAATTGGGTCAGGGTTTCGATAGACCAGTCAGACAAGCTGACGTTGCGACCGAGACCATCACTTCGTTCGGTAGCTTTGCGGTGGATGAGTGTGGGCGTTCCGAGGAATCCCATTTCTTCTTGAACGCCGCCCGAATCCGTCACAACAAATTCAGCATTAGTAGCCAACTGGACAAAATCTTGATGCACCAGCTTGTCTATTACGGTGATTTTTGTTGAATTCAGTTTGTCGACCTCAGCACTGATCACATGTTTCGCGTGGTCGTCCGCGACAATAACCAGAGGAAGCGGTGATGCGGATTCCAGAGTAGATATGGTTTCTGTAACCAGCTTCGAATTATTGAGAAATTCAAATCGGTGGAGCAAAACTAATCCATAGGGTGGCTTATCTGATGAAGCAACCGTGGCAGTTCTCTCTACTAGAGCATCAAGAGCGGTATTGCCGTGAGTAAACACAATGTTTGGTCGTGGTTCTAGTGCTGCAACTGCAGCTGATGAAGGTGCGTAATGAACGTCTGCCATCTTTCCAACAATGCGACGATCGAGCTCTTCGGGGAATGGGTGTCTCCACGTTCCTGAACGAAGGCCAGCTTCAACATGTCCTATTTTGGTGCCCAGAACTTTTGCGATAAAAGATCCCACGACGCTGGTCATGGTGTCACCGTGAACAAGAATGATTGAATGTGTTCCAAGTCGCTTTGTGAGATTCTTTTTGTTGCTGAACAGCCAGGAATTTATTGAGAGTAGCCAGCGCAGAGTGTCAAAAGCCGACGACAGTGGACGACCTTTGACGCCATTCGTGATGATAATTTCAGGCTCAGGCATTCCCAGATGTGGCAGTGCATCAAGGACGGTGCTTGCTTGTTGGAGTGTTACCCACTGTTCACAGGGGATTCCCTGCTCACGTAATCTGCGATAGATGGGCGCTAGCTTGATTGCTTCGGCGGTAGTGCCGTAAATCAGGACTATCACCTAACGCACCTTCCGCTGAAATACACCTCGGAAGAGTCACTTCCATACTTAGAAAGAATATCTTCTTCTCAGCAATCAGCAGGCATTTAGCCTCATAAATTTTGGGGGAATTAGCTTGGGAAACGCGCTACTGCCCGCTGGTAATACTCGGGGCTGTTGACCAAGATACCTCGAAGACCCTGGTCTCCCATCGAACCCAAAATCATAGGAGTGTATGTTTCGATACCTGCACGATCAGCATCTCGCTGGAAGTAGCGCTGATAGAGAACATTGATTCTTCGAGCAGCAGATTCTTTAGAACCGTAAATTGAGAAAATAACACCAAGGCGCCCGATTTGTGGGATTCTTCCTGCCCAATAATCTTGTTCGGCTTGCCCAGCACCGCGACCTAGAAGTGACTGATAAAGCAAGTCAACAAAACGTTGAGGGTTACCACCAGCTCGAACGTTGTAGAACTCTTCACTCGCAGTGTGAATCATTGCCAAATCATCTACCTTGAGTCGACCTGTTTGGATTTCACGTAACCAATAACCCAGCCCTGCTGGTTCAGGATCGCGACCCAATACGTCACGGTATGTTTGTACGATTCTTGCGGAATAGTATTCGTCGCTGGCAAGTACACCATTGACAGCATATGAAACCGGGAGTCCCTGATAGCGCAACGCGTTGACCCAGGTTGACATTCCGCCGTTGTCCGGTTCGCGTCCGTGTACATCCTGATAGAGCGCCTTAACAAGCGCAGTCTCATTCACGAAACTACCGGTAGAGCCAAACCAGTCTGTAAAGATGCGCCAGAAGTTGCGGTTACCGTATGCGGAACAGGCGTCACCGGTGCCATACAGGTTGTTCAATGCAGCCGCGTTCGGAGTGTATGGAGTGTAGTTGTAGAGAGCTGCAGTTGCCGCGTTCTCAATGTAAATAGATCGAGTACCGCAATTTACGCCACGAGCTGCCTCAGTATTTGCCGCTTGGTAGCGAACATTGAACCAGCCACCCCATTTGAAGTTGAAGTATTGCGGGTTATTTGTGTAGTTCTTGAACTGTCGTGCTGCGTAATACATCTGTTTGAAGAACCCGCCGTAGGCAGGATTGCAATCTGATGTATCAGGGCATCCCATACCCGCAGCAAGGCGGTATTGCCATTGCAGTGGCCAGGTATCCGTAACAAGGCTGGTCTCTTTTTCAAGCAAAACTATGAGAACTCTCGGGTTAATTCCACAAGAATCAGCAACTCGTTTGATGATTGTCGAGGCCCGCTCGTTAGTTACAGCGCTATAGCCACTGCAGAGACTATCTGCAGACATGTTGGGAGTAGTTTCTGTGTAGTCCTTGAGGCAGGGGCGTAATTCGCTCGCATACTGCGGGTGTGCACTGTAAGGATCACAGTTGGGAACTTTGGAATTGAGGAAGTTTTGGATATCACCAGAGTTCATAGACGCGGAGTGAAAGAAAACAGCGTCACTGATAATACGTCCTGGGTTGAAGTCAGCAGAGTTTGCTGCTTGCGCTGATGTGGGAACAAAGAACACGGCGATGAGGGAGAAAATCGCTACAAAAGCTCCCGTGGAAAAAAGGCGCGAGAAAGGACGTTTGGACTTCGATAGTTTCATAACACACCTCAAAAAGCTTCAACTACTACTAGAAGGTAGTTCATGAATCTTGGAGTTTCCTGCAAGGCACGCACAGTGTGCCATGAAAGCTCGAATATATTGGCTTCTATGTCCTCAGAAGCTGACTACATCAAGAAACTTGAATCACGTACGTTCGAGTACTGGCTAGAAGCTGTCAGCACTTCAGCGACGACATGGCTTGTCGTTGAAGACATGGAGAAAAGCCTGTCCTGGCGAGTAACTGCGCCGTTGCGCATTGGTCGCACCCTTCAGAAGAAAGTTTCTGAAATTGGACTTAAACAAGGTATGAAAAAGGGTGTAGAGCGATACCAGCGAAAGGCTCTGGAGAAAAAACGTGCGAAGTAAGGTCGATGCGATTCCCAGCATCGCTCCAGCGCTCCGCGAACGGCTCATCACCGTTTACCCCTACATCGTTGAGGGTGCGGCTCATCTAGATTTCGCGGAATTAGAAACACACGAGATTATTCGTGAACTTGCACAATCATGTGCTGCTACCCAAAAACACTCAACTGCGTGGCTTCTGTTAGTTGCAATTGCTGGAAATTTCCCCACAGCTGATGACGTTTTAGAGCTACTTGGACGGTTGAGTGTCAGCGGCGTCGAAGGTGCATACCTTGCAGTTCTCGAGGGCACATTGCCTCTTGCTGCAAACAGCAGATTTCTCAATGTCGGTATAGATATTCTCGACAAGACCACCGTGGTGGACGTGAACTTCACAGCGCAAAACGGGCTTAACACGGGAGTTCAACGGGTTATTCGTCAAACAATGACGAGATGGAACAATACATTCGACCATCAGCTCGTTGTCTGGACTGATAACGGCAAAGCAATGAGGCTCCTCACTGATCGAGAAAAACAGCGTGTTCTCGAATGGGATAGCTCAATGCGTTTTGAACTCTCTGAAATGGGCGATGAACAGATTACTCGGATAGCAATTCCCTGGCGATCTAAAGTGATCGTTCCTGAGGTTGCGATTCATGGTGTAATTCCTGCCATGAGTGCACTTGCCGCTTATTCTGGCAACCAACTTGCGCTGGTGGGCCACGACGCAATTCCTGTTCTGAGCCCCGAGGATGTCTTGCCTGAAGAATCCGAGAGATTTGCGCACTTCCTCAGCGTTGTGAAGTATGCGACGGACATTGTGTGTGTTAGCCATTCCGCGGCAAAAGAGTTTTCAGGGTTTGGACAAACTCTCTCCTCGCAAGGATTGCAGAGTCCCCGCGTTGATGTGGTCCCATTGCCTGCAGGAAAAATTACACGCGAAAATAACATTCACACGCGCCTTAAACGCAAGAAGCCTGAACTTCCCCTGGTTCTCAATGTTGGCTCACAAGAACCAAGGAAAAATCAAACTTCAATTCTGGTTGCAGCAGACTTGCTCTGGCGAGAAGGTCTTGATTTCGAACTCATTTTTATCGGTTCGGGCTCGCCACCACTTTCTACTGCGTTCGATCTTTCAGTCGAATCCCTTCAGAAACGAGGGCTTCCTGTATCTGTGATGAGACATGCTTCAGACAGTGAGCTTGCAGAAGCATATGAAGAAGCAACACTTTCGGTGTTTGTTTCTCTTCACGAAGGTTTTGGACTTCCAGTCGCAGAGTCTTTAGCGCATGACACTCCAGTAGTAACTTCAGACTTCGGTAGCGTTGCTGAAATTGCTTCAGATGGGGGTTGCCTCACGGTAAATCCCCGAGATCCGGAAGATATTGCCGCGGCAATGCGGGAACTTCTCACCAATACTCAATTGAGGACTCAACTGCTTCACGACATTTCTCGGAGACCAGTAAGAACCTGGGATGATTATGCTTCAGAACTCTGGGAAAAGCTGGGAGGTGTCTCACAGAATGACTAAGAGCTCGAAAGAAATTCTCAAAAGGCTAAGCCTGCTCAGTGAAGTGTTGGGATCTCCCAAGTCTTCCGGTGATGAACGTCAACAAGTCATTGATGGACTCGAAAAATCCTCTAGTTCGACAAATGTGTGGCTGTCATTGGCGATTCTCAATGCGGGTTATCCCACAGGAGCGGAAGTCGGTGAAGCGCGAAACCTTCTGCGGGTTGCCGGTGGGCAAAAGTTTCTTGACACAGTTCTCAACAAACTCACAAGTGTAGAACCTGTTGAATTTGAAATCATCGAAGATGCCGTCGTCGTTGACGTGATGCACACGGCAAACACAGAGTTGGCAACCGGAATTCAACGTGTAGTTAGAGAAACAGTCTCTCGCTGGAGCCAAGAACACCAACTAGTTCTGGCTACATGGACTCTCGACAGGAGATCCTTGAGGCGACTCACACCGGCAGAAGAGGACACCGCACTTCGCGGTGCGATGCCACCGGGACTCATACCTCGATCTGAGTCTTCGAAAATATTGATACCGCTGAGAGGTCGCTATGTGATGCCTGAGTTGGGTGCAGAGCATTGGCGCACCGCTCGAGTTTCAGCCTTGGCGGAATACACTGAAGTTTCTGCCGGACTTATCGGCCATGATTGTGTTCCGCTGACAACAGCAGAAACAACTGGTGTCGGAATGCCTGCTGGTTTCGCCCGTTACCTTTCAGCTGCTTCTCGAATGGACCGTATTAGTGTTACGTCGGTCGCTTCACAAGCCGAATATGGTGGCTGGAAAGAAATGCTTCATGGTATTGGTTTCGAGGGCCCAGAGCTTAGATTGCAACCATTAGCTTGCGAAATTAGTCTGCCAACTCAATCGGAGCTAGAGAGCTTCGAATCACAACATCGAACAACGGAACTTCCTCTTGTTGTAGTTGTGGGAAGCCATGAACCTCGAAAGAATCACCTTGCGGTTCTGCGTGCAGTTGAGAAATGCTGGGATGCGGGCTTGCGATTTGAAATTCTCTTTATTGGTGGAAATTCCTGGAATAGTCAACGCTTTGACAACCGTGTTGAAGAACTCCGTTCTCAAGGAATACCGGTGAGGACTGCTTCAGCTGTCTCAGATTCTGACCTTTATTCCGCCTACAAAATTGCTCGTTTCTCGGTATACCCTTCCGTCAATGAAGGATTTGGTTTACCAGTTGCAGAATCTCTGATGCTTGGCACGCCAGTAATTACTTCGGAATTTGGCAGCATGGCGGATATTGGCCGCGGTTACGGTGCTTTGCTTGTAAACCCTCGTGAAAGTGATGACATCGCTCGTGCGATGTCCGAGCTCCTCACGGATGACAAGCTGTATGAGGATCTTGTCGCAGCCTCACTCAGCTATTCAGCGAAGAGTTGGGACGACTATGCCCGAGAAACTTGGGAGTTTTTAGGCGCTTAAAGTTCTTGCGCGAAGTTTCCTTCGAGCTTGGCAAAAACACGCTGGCTAATCCACAGCAGCCCCACACTGACGATAAGTGCAATAACAATCCTCAGCTCAAGGTTCTCCGGCCACACTTCATCCGCGCCAGCTGCCCACAGTGATTTTTGGAAAGCCATCACGCCAAGAGAAATGGGGTTTGCAAGGTAAATCTGTTCGAGTATTCCGCCACCAAGTGCTGCCGTTACAAACTTAAAAGAATAGACAACCGGCGATGCCCAAAACAGGATGATGAGCAGTACTTCAACTAAATGCTGTAAATCTCGCATATACACATTGACAGCGGCAAAGAACAGTCCAATTGCTAATCCGAATGTGAGTAACAACAAGAATCCGAGGGGCAGAAGAAGAAGATTTGAAGATACGGGGAATTGTCCCAACGCGATAGTCGCAACAATCAAAATTCCTAGTTGTACTAAGAAGTTGAATAATGAAGCACCGACAGCTGCGAGAGGGAAAACTTCTCGAGGAATATAAATCTTTTTGATGAGACCTGAATTACCAACGATTGAGTGTGTTGCAGAAGAAACGGATTCTGAGAAAAGCGTCCATGCTGTCAACCCGGCGACTACAAAAATTGCAAACTGGGGGATTGAACGGGCAGCCCCCAAGAACTGGCCAATTACTACATAGTAAATAACAAGCTGTGTCAGTGGTCGAAGAAGGCTCCATAAAAGTCCCAGGGCACTGTCTTTATATTTGGACTTGACTTCTCGCTGGACCAGCAAGCTCAACAATTCACGCTGGCTCAAAATAGCTTTGAGTGAATAAGCAGTACCGCGAATGAAACCGGTCGGAGGCGAGGGGCTCTTCAGCTCTGACGTGAGAGTCAACGCATTGTCAGAAGTGCGCTTTGCAGACAAAGGCATCTCCTTTCAAGCGTTCAATTGTCTAAATAAACTGTGCTTTCAGACTAACCTAGAGAATGCAGTCTGTTTTATTCAGGAGCACTTTTCCTACACTTTGCCTAATCACGGAGAACCAATGCAGCACGCTGACGTAGTCGTAGAAGTCGACGACGTTTCTAAGCGTTTCGTTATTCGCAAAGATAAGTCGCTGAAAGAAAGACTGGTCAACTTTGGGCGTTCACGCAAACATCGTGATGAGTTCTATGCCCTCAACCATGTTTCTTTGAATATTGAAGCAGGTTCCACTGTTGGTCTCATTGGTCCAAATGGCTCTGGTAAAAGTACGCTTCTCAAAACTATTGGCGGAATTATTCAACCAACATCGGGAACCGTTCGTCGTAAAGGACGCATGGCTGCCCTACTTGAACTCGGTGCTGGTTTTCACCCTGATCTGACTGGTCGCGAGAATGTCTATCTCAATGCGTCGATACTTGGTTTGAGCAAAAAAGAAACAGACCTCTATTTCGAAGACATTGTTGATTTCTCTGGAATCCGCGATTTCATCGACACCCAAGTCAAGTTTTATTCCTCTGGAATGTATGTTCGCCTCGCTTTTGCTGTTGCCGTTCATGTGAACCCGGACATTCTCATCGTCGATGAGGTTCTTGCTGTAGGGGATGAACCTTTTCAGCGTAAATGTTTGGATCATATTCGTCGGTTCCAGCGCGAGGGACGAACCATCATCCTCGTGACGCACTCTTTGGAACAGGTTTCAGACCTCTGCACGAGAGCAATTGTTCTCAAAAAGGGAAGTGTAGTTTTTGACGGTGATACGGGTGAGGCACTTCGTGTACTCCGTGAAGGTTTCGAAGAAGCACGAATTCCTTCCCGTAATCTTGCTGCCGAATCCGCAGACCTAGTTAAATCCGTCAAACTTTCTTCCCCACAGCGTCGAGGTTCTGATGTAGTGATTAAGCCCGGAGATGATCTCGTCCTGGAAGTAAATCTCTCTGCTACCGAACCAGTAAAAGACTGGATTGTGGGAATGGGAATAGAAACCACTCTCGGGGCTAATGTTTACGGAACAAACACCGAAATATTGAATGTTCCCTTCAAAGATCTTGACGGAAACCGGACAGTTAAGTTCACTTTTCCTAATGTTCAACTCGCAACAGGTAAATACTTTATGCATGTCTCATTCGACACCGTTGAGGAAGGTGAGATTTTCCGTCTGCCTCAGATTGTTTCTTTCACCGTTGTAGGTCACCCTCGTAATGAAGGTGTCATCAATTTAGAGACAACCGTTGAAGAGATATTCCCTCAGTAGAAGAGCACATTTCTTCGAACTCCAGAGAGAACTGAGTAAAAACTAGGGATTTGCATCCCATTCAAGTGCTGCAAGCAGCATGGACATAATTGAAACCGCATCGGCTGAAGAGTAAAACTCACCCGAATCTGCAGTAATCCAAAACTTGTCAGTCACCAATTGGGCTGAGCCGGCTCCATTCACGACCTGAAAAGATCCCTTTGAATTCGAGGAAGCAGAATATTCAGTTGTGGGGGTACCCGGAAGTGAAGCTGAAATTGTGCTCAAGGCTTGAGGGCCTAGGTGCGCAGCAGAAATTGTCAGTGTTAAACCTGTGTTCGGATTAGTCCACTGGCAGGCAACACCCTTTTCTTTGAGGGCGGCCTCTCCGGCACTACCTGGGGCTGGGGTGTAACCATTTTTTGACTCATACCCTGGATAAGTCTTATCCAGAACTTCATCCGAGAGAAGGGTGGAGCAACTTGCAGAAATTTGCGTGCTGGCCTCAGAAGTTTTCGTAGGTGTTGGTGACGGGGTAGAGCTGGTGATGGAGTGAGCACTAGCTGATGCTGACTTACTTGTTGTGGGGGTAGAACTCTGAGTCGATTCTTCAGCGCAGGCAGTTAGTCCCACTAAAAGACCGCACGAAGCCACCAAGCTTGATATTCCCAACAAAGCTTTGTTGAGTGAGTTTCTTTCAGCGTTCATTATTTCAGTCTAAGAAAGTTAAGCTGTGAAACTGTTTAGTCCTTCGGAGAGTGAAAAGATAATGCCCACAGTAAACTCTTGGTATGAAAACCGAGGGTGTTTTGTGAGCATCGAGGCATCACACGCGGACTCGAAGTCAATCCGTCTTGACACTGTGTTTCTCACAGGGATTTTTGTCTATTTCATCTTCACCGTTGCTGATGGAATCCGAATCTTCCAGCAGTTTTCTTGGTTACAAGTGACGAGCGTTGGAGCAATTTTTCTATTGCTCTCGACAGCGCTGATGGGCGTGTTCAACTTAAAGAAGTTATCCTTATTGAGCTTCAGATTCAGTGCTTCGGCTTTATTAGTCGGGTTTTTACTTGCCGTAGTTCTCTTTGTTATCGGGCTGAGTGCGCTAAATAACTGGATAGATTATTTCCCCAGCTCACCACTTGCCGAGTTGAATGAAGGGCGAGGCCTCCACCCAGACACCGTGTTCCATGTCTCGTTGATACAAAGCATCTTAAATGTTGGATATCCAAGCACCGGGCAACATGGATTACCTTTCCTCCCGTATCACGTTCTAAGCCACTACGTAGATGCAGGAATTCTTGCCATAACAGGTTTAGAACCACTAGATGCCTATGGACTGCTCTATCACTTCAAGATCTTTGCATTTCTCACAGCAGGTGTTGTCTTTTTGTGGACAATTTTGCGCACTAAAAACTCAATATGGGTAACAGTTGCAGTACTGCTGTTTATCCCAGCGCTTGCTGGTAACTGGCTGGTGATTGGTTCAGAAGGTTTATGGTTCACCTCGCTCATTGTGCTGTATAGCGCGCCGCTGGTTTACCGCATCTTGATCGGTAGCACTTTCTCAACTGTGCACTTGCTCATATTGAGTTCTTTAGGAATTGTGATCGGTGTTGGCAAAGTTTCCTCGGGACTTGCTTTTGCACTACTTGTCGGTTTTTACCTGCTCTTCAAACACTTCAAGAACCCGAGAATTTATTTGCTGGGCACAATTTGGGTTGTGTTCTTCGCAATCTTTTCCGTGGCGCAAGATTCAGGTTCTTCTGGCGGGATTAAGCTCCCGCACCTCAGCGGTATTACCGGATTCCTTAATCCTTGGACGACGTATCCAGGAGGGCCTGTTGAATGGAATCTCGTAGGTATTTATGCCGTAGTTGCAGTGTTGTTGTTGGTGTGGTTCTTGGCTAAATATAAGCAGGCGCTTTTGTTAGCGGTGTCAACGGGAATCTCTTTGTTGTTGTTGTCACTGTTGATGATGCTTCCCGCGCCAGCCGGGCTGACCCAGCCAGATATTGCGTATTTTGTTTTGGGTCTGTATTTCTTGTTGCTTCTGCTGGGATTAATTTGCTCAATAGACGCAGTTTCAGAATTGAGTAATCAGGGGCAATCAACCTCTGCGTCGTGGAGATCACAACTAATCGTCACCGCCATGCTGCTGTTTTCTTTGGTCTTGCCCAAACCGGATTTGTCGCATGTATCTTTTCAACCAGTTGCAGACAAACAGCAAGGCTCAGTTGAGATATTTCGAGCGGAATTAGCTTCTTATATGCGGGCACATGGCCTCTCAAAGCACAATTCAAATCTCATAATTCCTCGCGAAGAGTTCGAAACCTCCATTGCGGCGTGGGGGAGCCCCTATTGGTCTGAGGGAATGAATGTTTATGCGCTTACTGGGGTGCCGCTTCGTTTTGGGGTTACAGATGCATCTGTTCAAAACTTTGGCCAAAATGGCTACAAGGACTCTCTAGCTAAAACGAGGCAAGAATTAGCTGGACTTGAGTCAAAACACGAATTTAGCAGTTCTTACGTGGTGTTAGAACAATCCCAGCCTCTGGGTTTTCGAATTGTTCGTTACCAGAAAGAAATGCACTAAGTAAATTTCTCTAACCAAATGAATTACTTATGCGGGATTTGTTTGAAATGGGAGATTTTTGAACTGCATATGCGCATATAGCGAGGGCCAAAAATACCCACAGTTTGATGTCCCAAAAATATGAAGTCACAAATCCAGAGACAACCAAAACTGTGAGCCATCCACTCATCAGTATC
>NZ_JAVWTF010000014.1:0-38517 GCF_036667855.1 Aurantimicrobium sp.
CATAGGCCACTAGGCGAATCCTCCTGGTGAACCTACTCACTTGCGTGAGAGGACAACTTCATTATTCTAACCGCACTTTTGGGTGCAGACGAACTCGCGTGGAGAGCATTCAGTTGTGTGCTTTACACTGGTAACTGGCTCCTCGCGTGGCGCCACCCAGGCCAACTCCCCCAGGACGGAAACGTAGCAAGGGTAACCGGGCTCTGGCGGGTGCGCGAGGGGTCCTTTTCATTTCTTTCGATGGATGCCCTGAAATCAAAAATCCAGGAATTGAGCACACGGGCAGAATTTGGCTCTTTGTCTCTTCGTTGCAAGGTCTTCAGAAATGCAGATAAATCTAAAGGAGAAGTCACATCATCCACGTTGATCAAGTTTCTGGGTGAGTTCTTGTTGGTCGAGAGAACTGAGCATCCCAGAGGCCGCACCATTGACAATGGCTTGACGCAAGAGGTAGGTGGGTGTGCCATCAACTATGCAGTCACCGATGGTTTTTGCGATGCTGGTTAAAGGAATCTCTTGCCACCAGGTCGCATCTGAGGGCTGAACGTTTTGACGATGGATTTCGTAATGTGGTTTTAGTGAACGCCTAATTCGCCTGCCCTGCGGCACACTGATGTGGAGAGTCGCTGAGTTAATATCGCAGATTTCCCATACCGCCAACGCCGTGTCATGAGAGATGCATGCATCCTCAACACCGGTCTCTAACAGCGCCAGTGCCAGGTTTTCATATTGAGTGGAGGGCACTTGGGAGATGCGATAAATTCCGTGCCCCACTCGGGAAATCCTGCCTCGGGATGCAAGACGAGGAAGTTCAGTCTTAGGAATCCCGGCAGCTACAGCTTGTGCGCTTGAAACAAAACCATGTTGATCGAGTGCAAGTTCTCGTAATTGTTCAAGATAAGTGAGCACTTCGTTCATGCCAAAAGTATACCAAAATGGCATACTTTTGTCATTGTTTTTTATCGATCTGGCTCGCCAATAATCGTCATGCTCCGAGAATTGTGCAGAACTTGCGAAGGAAGCAATGTCCCTTTTCGCCGATACGATTGAGTTGTGGCTACCGCACTGTATCGCCGTTACCGGCCAGAATCATTCGCTGACGTTATTGGACAATCCCACGTCACCGATCCTCTGATGACGGCACTGCGCACCAACCGCGTCAACCACGCCTATCTCTTCAGCGGCCCTCGTGGGTGCGGAAAGACAACTTCTGCTCGCATCCTGGCTCGCTGCCTCAACTGTGCTGAGGGACCTACCGATACTCCCTGTGGCAAGTGCCCCAGCTGTATTGAACTCTCACGTGACGGTGGCGGCTCTCTCGACGTCGTCGAAATTGACGCCGCCAGCCACAACGGTGTTGATGACGCCCGTGATCTGCGTGAGCGTGCCGTGTTTGCTCCGGCCCGTGACCGTTACAAGATCTTCATCCTCGATGAGGCTCACATGGTCACCCCTCAGGGCTTCAACGCTCTGCTCAAGTTGGTGGAAGAACCCCCCGAGCACGTGAAGTTCATCTTCGCCACGACCGAACCTGAAAAGGTCATCGGCACGATTCGCTCGCGCACCCACCACTACCCCTTCCGTTTGATTCCTCCCGCACAGATGCTTGAGTACTGCGAGAGCCTGTGTGTTTCCGAGAAGATTGCCGTTGAGCCTGGTGTGCTCGCACTTGTTGTGCGCGCAGGTGGCGGTTCAGCTCGTGACACTCTGTCTCTCCTGGATCAGCTCATTGCTGGTTCTGAGAACGATGCCGTGACCTATGAGCGTGCAGTTTCTCTCCTGGGTTACACCCACAGCGCACTGCTGGATGAAGCAGTAGATGCGCTCGCCGCAGCAGACTCGGCAGGTGCTTTCGCTGCGGTTGACCGTGTCATTCAGACCGGTCAGGACCCTCGCCGCTTTGTTGAGGATCTGCTTGAACGTTTGCGTGACCTCATTCTTGTTGCCGCCACCGGCGCCAATGCCAACGCTGTACTCCGCGGTATCCCTGCCGATGAACTCGAGCGCATGCAGGCTCAGGCCAAGAACTTTGGCTCTGCTGAGCTTTCTCGTGCTGCAGACGTGGTGAACTCGTCCCTCACTGAGATGACCGGTGCCACTTCTCCACGTCTTCACCTCGAACTCATGATTGCTCGTCTACTGGTTCGTGCAACAGGTGGAGCTCCAGCTGTAGCTGTCGCACCAGCTGCTTCAGCACCCACAGCTCCTGCAAAGCCTGCAGTAGCACCTGCCCCTGCACCCGCACCTAAGGTTGAGGCTCCCGTTGCCAAGCCTGAGTCGGTCAAGGAAGCTCCTGTTGCACAAGCTCCTGTTGTGGAAGAGCCCAAGGTTGTTGTTCCAACCGGACCTGTCGGCACCCGTGAACTTCTTGAAGCGTGGCCTGCAGTTCTGGAGAAGATCCAAACCACAAGCCGTGCTGCGTGGTTGGTAGTTGTCTCTGCCCAGGTTCGCTCTCTTGAAGATGAGGTGCTGACTCTGGTCTTCAGCAACGAAGCAGATGCTGCGTCGTTCCGCCCTCAGAAGGGCGTGCCTGGCGGTGTGCACGAGATTCTTCGCCAAGCCATCCTCGACACTGTCGGTGTTCGTGTGGGCTTCAAGGTGTCCAGTGATTCCAGTGCGACAGCTCCGATTGATCGCATGACGGATACAGGTTCTGTTGCTGCTCCAGCTGCCCCCGTCAACGCTCCACGTGAGTTTGCCACCCCAGCACCCGCTGCCCAGGCAGAAGAACCACCACTTCCTGAAGAGCCACCTGCTGATCTGGAAGAAGAACCCCCTTTCGAGGAAACAGATCCTCCCGCCGTTGATGACGGCTGGGACGTTGTCGCTATCCCTGGCGGGGGAGCACCTGCTGTTCTCGAAGACGAGCCTGTCGTTGACGAAGTCGTTGTTGTTGCAGAGGTTGCAGCTCCTGCTGCACCTGCGGCCAAGAAGCTCACTCCTGAACAGGCAGCACACGAAGAAGCTCGCTATGGCGAAGCTGTTGTGCGCGAACTTCTCGATGCCAAGTTCATTGCTGAAGAAGTGACTGCTCCTGTAGCTGTTGTTGCACCCGAGCCCGAGGACCAGGCCTAGTCATGTATGACGGCATCGTTCAGGAGCTCATTGATGAGCTGGGGCGCCTTCCCGGTATTGGGCCTAAGTCTGCCCAGCGCATCGCGTTCCACATTCTGCAGACCGAGTCTTTTGATGTGACGCGCCTGTCCTCGGTGCTGATTGAGGTGCGCGAGAAGGTCAAGTTCTGCGAGATCTGCGGAAACGTCAGTGAAGAAGTCACCTGCGGTATTTGCCGTGATCCTCGCCGTGACCCCACCTTCATCTGCGTCGTGGAAGAAGCCAAAGACGTGGTTGCTATCGAGCGCACCCGTGAATTCCGCGGGCTTTATCACGTGCTTGGCGGCGCCATTAGCCCTATCGATGGCATCGGTCCGGATGACCTGCGCATTCGCCAACTCATGACTCGTCTAGCTGATGGCACCGTGACCGAGGTCATCATTGCGACCGACCCCAACCTTGAAGGTGAAGCAACGGCGACTTATCTCTCACGTTTACTCAAGACCCTCGAAATCAAGGTGTCCCGCCTGGCTTCAGGTCTGCCCGTGGGTGGAGATTTGGAATATGCAGATGAGGTCACGCTGGGTCGTGCTTTTGAAGGTCGTCGTACCGTCAACTAACTTCCAGTGGGAGAGGTTCCTATGTCACCGGAGCACGAAGCCGTAGAGCTTCTGACGCAGCTCGTCGGAATCGACAGTGTCAATCCTGGCTTGGTTAATGGAGCTGCGGGAGAAGCAGATATCGTGCGCTTTCTTGCAACTCGACTTGAAGCGAACGGTTTCACCATTCATATTGTGCCTTCACAAGATGAGACAAACAGACCGAGCCTCGTTGCCGTTGGCCCCGGAGAGGGTCCGACGGTGGTGCTCAATGGCCATCTCGATACCGTCGGGGTTAAGGGCATGGAAAATCCCTTCACTGCACAAGTGGAAGGCGACAAGCTCTTTGCTCGCGGTGCTGCAGATATGAAGGGGGGAGTTGCAGCATTGGTGGTGGCTGCTGAACATCTCTCTCGTAGTTCTTCCTCCTACCGACCACTCTTGGCACTAGTCGCAGACGAAGAAGACGCCAGCATGGGGTCGGAAGCAGTCATTGCAGCTCTTCCTGGTTTAGGCATTCACCCCGACCTGTGCCTCATAGCTGAGCCAACTGGTTTGGATCTAGCTGTGTCCTTACGTGGCTTCGCCGTTGTTCGAGCGCGCATCAGTGGTCGTGCTGCACACAGCTCACAGCCTGAACTGGGTATCAATGCAGTGACACAGTTAGGGCATCTACTTTCTGCTATTGAAAACAAGGCGCAGGAGATTCGCGAGACTGGTGGCGACCTCATGGTCACGATGGTGAGGGGAGGAGAGTCCTCCTTTGTAATACCTGATGAGGCAGAGTGCATTATTGAATTACGCACAGTCCCCGGACAGCGGTCAGACCAGGTTCTAGAGGTGGTTCGTTCGCTTGGGGATTCAACATGGACCTGGGATCTTGAGCTGGTTGCCTCTCGTGAAGCGTGGCAATTACAAGCCGAAGGCCCCGCTGCACATCTTTCCCAGGCCCTAGCCCTGGAATTGGGAACCAAATTGAATTTTGTAGCACCGTACTGGATGGAAGCCCCCTTGTGGGAAGAAGTCTGCCCCACTCTGATCTGCGGACCAACCGGTGGGGGCCTTCATGCCATCGATGAATGGGTGGATCTGCGGCAAGTACGCTCGCTTTGCTCGGCTTTGATAAAACTGCTTGCGTAAAAAGTGAGCTTCGAACTGCCCGTAGAATAGAGTTTCCAGCTCGTGAGAACCGTAGCCGCGAGCATATTCCTTCAGGAGTTATCAACCGTGAGCTTGATTGTGCAGAAGTTTGGCGGATCTTCCGTTGCAGATGCTGAGAGCATCAAGCGCGTCGCCAAGCGCATTGTCGAGACCAAAGAGGCTGGAAACGACGTTGTTGTCGTTGTTTCTGCCATGGGTGACACCACCGATGAGCTGATGGATCTGGCCAACGAGGTTTCTAGTAATCACGCGCCGCGTGAGCTCGACATGCTCCTCACCGCAGGTGAGCGCATCTCGATGGCACTAGTTGCCATGGCCGTTCGTTCCCTCGGTCACGACGCTAAATCTTTCACCGGTTCACAGGCCGGCATGATCACCGATGCACAGCACGGTACTGCCCGCATCGTGGAGGTGACCCCCGGTCGTCTGCGTGAAGCAGTTGCTGAAGGCAACATTGTCATTGTTGCTGGTTTCCAGGGCTTCAACCGCTCTACCGGTGACATCACCACCCTCGGTCGCGGTGGTTCAGACACCTCTGCCGTGGCACTGGCTGCTGCGCTGGATGCAGATGTCTGTGAGATTTACACCGACGTCGACGGTGTTTTCACCGCTGACCCTCGCGTTGTTCCCAACGCGTCCAAGATTCACCGCATCTCCAGCGAAGAAATGCTCGAGCTGGCCGCCAGCGGTGCCAAAGTTCTCAACATTCGCGCAACCGAGTATGCACGCCGTCACGGCGTGACCTTGCACGTGCGCTCCTCGTTCGTACCCAACGAGGGAACAATTGTCTACAACCCCACGGAGGGAGAAACAGTGGAAGAGCCCATCATCACCGGTGTTGCCGGGGACCTGAGCGAGGCAAAGATCACCGTTGCCGGTGTTCCAGACGTTCCAGGTAAGGCTGCACAGATTTTCACCGTTGTCGCAGCTGCGGACATCAACATCGACATGATTGTGCAGAACGTCTCCTCAGGCGGCTCTGGTCAGACCGATATCTCCTTCACGTTGCCCACCGCAGAAGCAGATGACGCACTGGCTGCACTCAAGGCAGCTCAGTCCGACATCGGATTCTCTGACCTGGCACTGGATGAGAACATTGGCAAGCTTTCCGTGGTCGGTGCCGGTATGCGCACCAGCTCGGGTGTTTCCGCTCAGCTGTTCACTGCACTCTTTGAAGCAGGCGTCAACATTGACATGATCTCCACCTCCGAGATTCGCATCTCGGTCATCATGCGCGCTGACCAGCTCAACGAGGCACTGCGTAAGGTGCACACCGCTTTCGGTCTCGACTCTGATGTTGAGGCTGTTGTCTACGCTGGAACCGGCCGATGACCGTCATCGCCCCCGAGGGGCTCAATGTTGCCGTGGTCGGTGCAACCGGCCAGGTTGGCAAGGTCATGCGTCGCTTGCTCGAAGAGCGTAACTTCCCTGTGAAGTCCATCCGCTTCTTCGCCTCTGCTCGTTCGGCAGGAACTGTTCTTCCCTATGCCGGTCACGACGTTGTCGTGGAGGACGTGGAAACCGCTGATCCTTCGGGCATCGACGTTGCTCTCTTCTCGGCAGGTGCCACCGCCTCCAAGGCACAGGCTCCTCGCTTTGCTGCTGCCGGTGTCATCGTTGTCGACAACTCGTCCGGCTGGCGCATGGACCCCGAGGTTCCTCTCGTGGTTTCTGAGGTCAACCCTCACGCCATTAAGCAGGCCGTCAAGGGCATCATTGCGAACCCCAACTGCACCACCATGGCAGCTATGCCGGTACTCAAGGTTCTCCACGCTGAGGCTGGCCTCGAGCGCATGAACGTGACCACCTTCCAGGCAGTGTCTGGTTCTGGTCTGGCAGGTGCTGAAGAGCTTGCGAACCAGGTTCGTGCCGCCGTTGACCAGGGCAACCTGGAAGACCTCGTTCACGATGGTTCTGCCATCACCTTCCCTGCACCAGTGAAGTATGTGAAGACCATCGCCTTTGATGTTGTTCCTCTCGCAGGTTCCATCGTCGAAGACGGACTCAACGAAACCGACGAAGAGAAGAAGCTGCGCAACGAGAGCCGCAAGATTCTCGAAATCCCTGAGCTTCTGGTTTCGGGTCTGTGTGTTCGCGTTCCCGTGTTCACCGGTCACTCGCTGTCTATCAATGCAGAATTCGGTAAGGCAATCTCGCCTGAGCGTGCTCGCGAATTGCTCGCGAACGCTCCCGGCGTTCAGCTGGAAGATGTTCCCACGCCTCTCCAGGCTGCCGGTGCTGACCCCAGTTTCGTTGGTCGTATTCGTGCCGATGAGACCGTTGATGGCGGCCGCGGACTGGCGTTGTTTGTCAGCAATGACAACCTGCGCAAGGGTGCAGCGCTCAACGCCGTGCAGATCGCAGAGCTGATTGCAGCTGACCGCGCCTAAGTATTCAGTACTTCAGCCGAAGGCCATCAGGATTCTCTCCTGATGGCCTTCGTCGTTGCTCCCGGTAGGTGGGAATGAGGACAGCGGTAGTCGAGGCACTTCACGCGTAAACTGGCGGATGTGAATGCAAAGACGGTTGATGTTGCCCTGATTGGTGGCGGAATCATGAGTGCCACCCTCGGCGCTCTGATTAAGCAGCTGCAACCCGACTGGAGCATCCAGGTTTATGAGCGCCTCGGCGAGGTTGCTCAAGAAAGCTCCAACCCCTGGAACAACGCAGGCACCGGCCACGCAGGTCTGTGTGAACTGAACTACATGCCAGAAGCTGCCGACGGTTCGGTTGAAGCGTCCAAGGCTGTTGCGATTAACGAGCAGTTCCAGGTTTCTCTGCAGTTCTGGGCATACATGGTTGCGGCCAAGATGCTCGATGCACCCACCAGCTTTATTAACTCCACCCCCCACATGACCTTCGTCTGGGGCGAGGCCAACGTGGAATACCTGCGCAAGCGTTACGCCGTGCTCAAGGATGAGCCACTGTTCGCCGGCATGGAATATTCAGAAGACCCCAAGGTCATTGCCAAGTGGACTCCCTTGATCATGGATGGTCGCACCGGCAACGAACCTATCGCCGCAACCCGCATCACTGCTGGTACAGACGTGGATTACGGTTCGCTGACCAAGCAGCTCCTGAACTACATCACCGCCAACGGTGCGAAGCTGCGCACCGAGACGCAGGTCACAGCACTCAAGAAGCTCCACAACGGCCACTGGAAGCTGTCCTTGCGCGACTCTGTCGGCAACACTCCTCACTCCATCACCGCGAAGTTCGTCTTTGTGGGTGCTGGTGGTGGTGCGCTGGCACTGCTGCAGAGTGCAGGAATCAAGGAAGCCAAGGGCTTCGGTGGATTCCCCATCTCAGGTCAGTTCCTTCGCACCTCGAACCCTGCCATTGTCGCTCGCCACCAAGCCAAGGTCTATGGCAAGGCGTCTGTGGGAGCACCCCCCATGTCTGTTCCTCACCTCGACACTCGTGTGGTCGATGGAGAGAAGTCTCTGTTGTTTGGTCCCTTCGCAGGTTTCACTCCGAAGTTCCTCAAGGAAGGTTCGTGGTTTGACCTTCCCGGTTCCATTCGCTTGAACAACATCTTCCCGATGCTGGCGGTGGGTGCAACCAACCTGGATCTGCTCAAGTACTTGATCGGTGAGCTCATGGCGAGCCCACAGAAGAAGCTTGATGCTCTGCGTGAATTCTTCCCCGATGCTCAGCACGAAGACTGGGAACTCATCACTGCTGGTCAGCGCGTTCAGGTCATGAAGAAAGACCCCAAGAAGGTTGGTGTTCTTCAGTTCGGTACAGAGGTCATCGCTGCTGCGGATGGTTCTATTGCTGGTCTGCTGGGTGCTTCACCCGGAGCTTCCGTCTCGGTTCCGGTCATGCTCGATGTTCTCAAGCGATGCTTCCCTGCCGAGTTTGCTGGTTGGGAGCCTGAGATCAAGAAGATGATTCCGAGCTTTGGTACGCGCCTGTCAGATACTCCTGCTGTGGCAAAGAAGTCATTTGCTGCCTCTGCTAAGACCCTCAAGCTCTCTACATAGGGAAGACTGGTCTTTGTAGGACCACATTCTTCAACGGGGGCGGTGAGATGCAGTTAGGTATTCCAGCACAGCTGGCACCCATTCTGTTTGCTCAAGCACTCAGCCGTTTGCTGTTGGTGTATTCCGCCTACTCCGTCATATTTGCGGAGGCTTTGATCATCCTGGCCGGTTGGCATGAGAACAATGCCTGGGTGATGTGGGCTGGCTTCTTGGTGGGATTCCCGGGGTTTGTGCTCTGGCGGTTGATGTTCACGCCACTGTCACCCCTGTCTGCGTCCATTTATATTCTCTTTCTCTCTGCCACCTTGGCCATTGCGGCCTGGGCTGTCTTGGCCACCATGCCCGAGGTGGAGAGCACGAAGTTTCTTCCCTTCACTCTGCTTGGCTTTGCTCTGATTACTGCCTGTGGTGTTGCCGCACGAGTTGGTGATCGTGTGCTGTGGGCATTAGGTGGATATCTCGCCACCAACGTTGCGCTTCTTGTGGGAGCTGAGCTTGCCGGCAAGCCCTATGAATTTGACTGGCGGATCCTTATTGGTTTGATCATTGTCATCGGTTCCGTTATTTCCACACCGCGTCTCTTGCGCGCGAACACGAAGTTCCAGATCACTCTCGACCACAGTGCGGAGACGCTAGCTACTGATGCAGAGCGGGCGGAGAACGCCCGTCGGGTTGCTGCACGTCTGCACGACACGGTGTTGGCCAAGCTGGCAGTCATTGCCACAACGAAGCCGGGCATGCTGCAAGACCCACTTCGTGAAGCACTGGAAAGCCAGCTGGCCTTGATTGAAACAAGTGACTATTCACCTGAGCAGGTTAAGCACAGTGGCACAAGGGAATCGGCAGATCTCACTGACCTCATGGCCGTGATCTCGACTGAAGAAGCCCAGGGTCTGGCAGTGAACTTGGGGGGGTACACCAACTGCGCTCCTGTCGCTGTCGACCGAACGTCGCGAAGCGATGTGTTCGGCCCTCGCTCAATGTTTGGCTAATGTTCGATTGCACTCAGGCCAATCTGCTGTGGAGGTTGTCATCCTGCCGGCGGGGGACAACCTTGCGGTCACCGTCATTGACGGAGGTGTCGGCTTTGATGTTGATGCTGTGCCTGAGGATCGGATGGGCATCAAGCTGTCAGTTCGCAACCGGATCGAGTCCGTGGGCGGATCAATCCGAATCTGGTCAGATACAGGTCAGGGAACGGCTGTCATGCTCCAGCTTCCGGTTTCAGGGGGTGGTGATGCGTAAACAAGAACGTACACTTCAGCAGCTTGATCCTCTTGCTGCTGGCACGAGCTGGGATGTTGCCCTGTTTTTTGGCCTGGCCACATGGGCGTATGCCGCAATTGTTTCTGTCTCGAACTTCCAACTGATTGACTACCCAGTCTTTTTGATTGTTGCATTGGTCTTGTTCACGGCAGGAGTTCTGGTTCATTTGTGGTCTGCAGCACCACGGCACGCCCCGTACACCCGACGCAGCTACTCCATTGTGGTTCTTCTGGTCATCAGTGCAGGGGTATTCGAAATCGTCAGTGATGGCGGAGGAACAGTGTCGATGCTCACGGACTGGGGTCCTATTGCGGTGGCGCTTATTTTTGCCTCGACAAGTGGATATCGCCCACTCCCAGATCAGTACTACGCCGGACTTGCTGCTGTGCTCACGCTGGGCGTCATGCTTGCACTTGATGGGCTCCAGCATGACTTACCTTTTGGTTTGGCGTACTTTGCAATATCTGGTGTGACTTTGATTGCCATTGTGGTGTTGGGACAGGCGAGTTACACATTCAAGGCAAGCCGTATTTTGATGGCCTGGCAAAAGACCGTCAATGAAAATGCCATTAATCCAGCAGAAGTGTCCAAAAAAGATCTCTCAGAACCCATTACAGATCAAGCAAAAGAATTCTTTGTCAACCTGCTTGAATCTGGTCGCGTGAACGAAGACGATACTGCGTATGCCAGAGAACTTGCTGCTCAGATTCGACTGCAACTACTTGAGATGACAGATCAAACATGGGTGGAACGAGCTGGCTGCACTTTACAAGACCCAGAGAAAGTGTTGAGCAAATTTGATATCTCCGCTCAGTCTGCCATTTCAGCTCTGATCACAGGATTGTTTGAGGCAGGAGTTGTTCAATTACAGGTGTCGCTTCGATTAGATCCCTTGAGTGAACGGTTGTCCTGCGTTATCCAAGGAACAGAATCCTCTCAAGATTTCGCTGGAGGAAAACTGCGTACATATGTGGCCTCGTTCCTGCGAGTGATGTATGTCGTGTTTGAAGATGTCCGTTTCATCAATAACGATGGTCACGTGAATGTGATGTTTTACTATGCCCCATAAATCCGTTTCATTGACTATCCTCGACGACCACGGACTCTTGGTCGATAGCCTCAGCAGCTGGTTCAGCGGAAATGCTCCCGACTTCAGCGTTGCCGTGGCGGAAACGTCCTGGGCAGGGTGCCTGGCCAATGGTGCTTTCCCTTCCGAAGTGGTGTTGATGGACTACCAATTGGCCGAGCCGGTCTCGATTGAGGCACGTGTGTTGACGTGTAAAGCGGCGGGGTCAGCCGTGGTGGTGATGAGTGCACTGGCAAGCCCTGAACTCCATGACCGAGTACTCGCCGCCGGTGCCGATGCCTTCTTTGATAAGTCCACCTCGATGAATGTGGTTGCTGCCCGCATGCGCACACTTCTGGGCATGGCTCAGAACAGCCCAGAAGGCAGTGAAACTGGGGATTCTGGGGCCTCTCAACACGCCGAAGAGCTGGTCAAACCACGCCTGAGTGCCGGTGAAGAACAGGCGTTTGTCCTGTATTGCCGGGGATTAGCGACCAAAGATGTTGCCGAGGCCATGAATGTTCAGTTTGAGACGGCCAAAACGTACCTCAGACGCGTGCGCGAGAAGTACGCTAGAGCAGGAAGACCCGCGTCCCGGCGGGCAGATTTGGTTCGGCGTGCAGCCGAGGATGGATATTTGACCTAATGGCCAAGCTTTATTTCCGTTATGGCGCAATGAACAGCGGCAAGAGCACATTGATGCTCCAAGCTGCGTATAACTACGAAGAACGCGGTCACAATGTCGTGTTGTGTAAGCCCGAGATTGACATCAAGGGTGACAAGGGAATTCTTTCTCGACTTGGTATTAACCGCCGCACAGATTTCTTAATTGCTGGTGACAGTGACCTCTACGGGTTATTCCAGCACGAACGTGAAGCGGTCATTCGCAAAACTGGTGCTGATGTTCGTTGCCTGCTGGTAGACGAGGCACAGTTCTTGTCAGAAGCGCAGGTTGATGACCTTCTGCGCATTGCTCTTCTGGAGGACGTGCCCGTTTTAGCGTTTGGTATTCGCACCGACTTCCAGACCGTGGCCTTCCCCGGATCTCGACGTCTTCTGGAAATTGCACACGAAATCGAAGAGCTTAAGACAATCTGCCGTTGTGGCAAGAAAGCAATCTTCAACGCGCGTAAATACAACGATCGCTTCATTTTCGATGGAGACCAGCTCGCTATCGATGGTGTCGCTGTGAACTACGAACCACTGTGCGGTAACTGCTACCTCATCGAGAGCAACGGTGTTCTCAACGCTGGTCGTCGCCAGTGGCCCGTGGCGTATTCCTTCGAGCCTGACCCCGACTTCAGCTAGCTCACGCCATGCGCGTCTCTGTCATTGGCTGCGGCTACCTCGGCGCTGTACATGCAGCGGCGATGGCCGACCTCGGACATGAGGTTATTGCCGTAGACGTGGATGCGGAAAAGGTATTGGCGCTTAATGCCGGTACACCTCCGTTCTTTGAACCAGGCTTACCTGAGATTCTTTCCTCCTCACTAGCCTCGGGGCGTCTGCGGTTCACTACCGATATTTCTGAGGTGGCAGGGTGTGAGCTGCACTTCATCGCTGTGGGCACGCCCCAAAGCGACGACAGCGGAGCTGCCGACATTCGCTTTGTGGATGCAGCGGTTGATGCGCTGTTGCCCAACTTAGGGCCAGAAGACGTTGTTGTGGGCAAGAGCACCGTTCCAGTTGGAACAGCTCAGCGCTTGGCAGAAAAGCTTCTGTCTGCGGGCTCCACAGCAACTCTGGTGTGGAACCCTGAGTTCCTCCGTGAAGGCTTTGCGGTCAAGGACACGCTCTCTCCTGATCGTCTAGTCTTTGGTGTTGCCGATGGCATTGGCCATGTGAGAGCACTTTCAGCACTGCGCGAGGTGTATACCGCAACTATCGCTGCCGGCACACCCGTCGTGGAGACTGACCTTGCCACGGCAGAGCTCGTGAAGACGGCAGCCAATGCGTTCTTGGCCACCAAGATCAGTTTCATCAACGCCATGAGCGAGATTGCAGAAGCTACCGGTGCCAATGTCACCGAGCTGGCCGATGCCATTGGCTATGACACCCGCATCGGCCGTCGCTTCTTAAACGCTGGTGTGGGTTTCGGCGGGGGATGCCTGCCCAAGGACATCCGGGCCTTCTCTGCTCGTGCTGAAGAATTGGGCCTCGGTTCCTCTGTTGCCTTCCTGGGCGAAGTAGATGCCATCAACCTGCGTCAGCGTCAGCGCGTGATTGATCGTGTGATCTCTGACGGTGGTGGCGACCCCGTGGATCTCAAGGTTGCTGTCCTCGGCCTCGCATTCAAGCCTCAGTCAGATGATGTGCGAGACTCGCCCGCTCTTGATGTTGCCCGCGGTTTAGTTCAAGCGGGTGCGCTCGTCACGGCGTATGACCCCGAGGCCATGGGGCCTGCGCAAAGGCGATTCCCTGAGCTGAAGGTCGCGAGCACCCTTCAGCAGGCACTTCTGGATGCTGACATTGCTGTGTTGGTAACGGAATGGCCAGAGTTTGTCCAGCTTGATCCCCGCACCGCTGGTGACCTCATGGCACACAAGCGCATTGTGGATGCCAGGAACGTTCTCGATCCAGCTGCCTGGCGCGCTGCGGGCTTCCACTACAGCAGCCTGGGTCGACCCTAACTACGCCTTGAGATAAAGGTCATTGAGCGTGACCGGTTGAAGCTTGCGCTCCAGGATCAGGTCCTTGATATAGCCAAAGCATTCGGTTACTGCAGGGAAGTTGGCATGGCCAATGACGATGCGTTTTTCACCAATCCATTTGCCGGCAAACTCGCGCAACTGATCCGGGGTTATCTGCCCAGCATCAGAGAGTGAACCGTGCCACATCACGGGAGTGGTGTAACCCAACGTGGCGGCAACTGAGTCAACTCGTGCATCATGGCTGCCAAAGGGTGGCCGGAAATAGGGAGTGGCGTCGACGCCATAGTTCTTGAGAAGGAAGTCATGGGTTTGGCCGAGCTCGGAGGATACCTGTCCATTACTGACTTTGAGTAAGGAGGGGTGTGTCCAGGTGTGGTTTGCCATCTGGATTTGCCCGCTCTCCACTAAGGGTCGTAGCTCAGGAATATTCTCCGACCACGAGGGGTACTGGCCAGTGACGAAGAAGGTGAGACGCATGCCGGTCTCTTGGGCAAAGCGAGTGTATTCCCTCACCACCTGTGAGGAGATTCCATCATCTACCGTCAGTGCGAAGGTGCCTGGATAATCAGGAATGGAATTGATTGTTCCAAATGGAACCGGGATCTTCGTCACCTGGGGAGAGTCAAAAATGATGGGCACTGCAGTCGGATACACATGGGTATCAGTTGCAACGGGGGGAAGTGCTTCCCCCATCTTTCCCAAACCAAACTCGCTCTTTCCCTCAAAGAGCTTGGGAAGAACTATGCCGGCAGCTACTCCCGTGGCTGCCGTGATAACACCAGCTGCGAGGAGTTCAAGGAATGTTCGGCGTTCCATCAGCGTCGAGTAAGTTTGCCCTTGACCTGGCTGACAAGCTCAGAGATTTCTTCTGAGCGCATCAGCCACAACACTGCGAAGTAGATGCTTCCCAAAATGGCGGCGTAGATGATGCTCTCGACGATGGCCACAGTCAAGTTATCTGTATCAATATAGGCAGCACTGAACTGCAGCATGAAGTAGCCCGCAATCACGGTGGGGATGACAGCGATTCCAAACTTGAGGTGACTGACAAACACTCGCTTGCCATCGATGCCACCAATCTTCTTGCGGAGGAAGAACAGGCCCACTGCCACTTGGATGATGGTGGCGAATGTGAAGGACAGGGCCAACATGGCAGCAACGAGTTCCACCGGCGAGAATGCCAGCACGAGCAAAGATCCGCCCACGAACAACAGAATCTGCAGCACCGTGAAGAAGAACGGGGTGCGAGTGTCATTGAAGGCAAAGTAGGTGCGCTGAATCACAAAGAGCATGCCATAGGGAGTCAAGCTCAAGATATACATCATGATGACAACGGCCAGGGCGGCAATATCGGCAGGTTTGGCTCCATCCATCAGCACCAGTGCAATAAATGGTGCTGTGACGAAGACGATGGCCGCGGATCCCGTCATCACCAGCCCAATGACGCGCAACGCAGAGGACACATCCGCACGCATGTCTTCGGGCTTGTTGTTCCGGGCATGTTCCGCAAGACGCGTGAAGTAGGCGGTGCCGATGGAGAACGCGAGGATCGAGTAGGGGAGCATGAAGATCAGCCAGGCGTATTGCAGAGCTGCAACGGATGCACCCTTACCCGAAGCGGTGCTCGCCACGTTGGTGGTGACAATGCCACCAAGCTGCATCACGATGACGGTGGCCAACGACCATCCGGCAATCTTGCCGAGGGTGCCAAAGCCGACGCCGCGCCACAGGAAATCAGGACGGTAGCGGATGCCTGCTTTGCGCCAGGCCAGAGACAAGATGATCGACTGTGCAATGACGCCGAGTGTGGCACTGCCAGCAAGCAGAGCAATCTGGCCTGAACTCCAGTCGTCCAGACCACGATTACCATCGGGGTCTGCGCCGAAGAGGACAATGTAGACGGCAAGGCCAGAGATGGCCACGATGTTGTTGAGAACAGGTGCCCAAGATGATGGGCCAAAAACCTTCTTGGCGTTGAGCACTTCGCCCAAAATGTTGAACAGGCCATAAAAGAAAATCTGTGGCAAACACCAGTAGGCAAAGCCGACAGCGAGAGCCAGTTGTTCAGGTGACCACGCCATCGCATACAAGCGCACGAGGAAGGGAGCTAACGCCATGGCCAGTGCAGTGATGGCCAAAAGGAACACCATGGCAACGGTGACCAGCTTGTTCACATAGGCACTGCCACCATCGTGGCCAGCCATGGCTTGCACAATCTGGGGCACCAGCACGGCACTGAGCACGCCACCGATCAGCACCATATAGACGCTGTTAGGGAGCATGTTTCCCACGGCAAAGGAGTCCGCACCAACAGATGCGGTCACACCAATGGCGGTGGCCAACACCATGGCCTTAACGAATCCCAGAACACGCGAAGCGGTGGTTCCCACGGCCATTAACGTGCTGGCGCGAGCGATAGTGGAAGAAGCCATAATCGGGTTTCCATCCTTTGCTCAAGCCTCATGGGAGGGTCATAGTCCGTGCTCTAAGCTTAGTTCGATGACTCTTCCAGTGCGCTTCGCGACCGACGCAGAGATTGCCAATTGGGACAATCTGGTTATTGCCAACCCCGACCATGGGTCGATGTATCAGGCGGAAAGTTTCGCTATTGCGAAGGCAATTGGCGGCTGGACTCCTCGTCACCTCATCTTCAATGAGGACAACACCGAGGCAGCGCCTCGTGTTGCCGGATTGTTCATTGAGCGCACTATTCCCACCCTGGGCAAGCTCTGGTATTCACCCACCGGGCCAGGTTTTGGCTCCGCTGAGCAGGTCGCTGCGGTCATTCCTGCCCTGAAAGAATTCGCTGCCAGCAATGGCGTGTTTTTGGTCAAGCTTGAATCCGAGCTGATCTATTCTGAACAGGCAGATCAGACGCTGCGCTCAGCAGGTCTGGTTAAGGTGGACAATGTCCAGCCCATCTCCTCGACGGTGATGATTGACCTCACCCCAGATATCGACACCATCTTGGCTGAGATGCCGCAGAAGGGTCGCTATGCCATCCGCCGGGCAGCGCGTGATGGTGTGACCGTGGCAGAAGCGCCGCTGACCGAAGAGAACATGCGCACCATGTACAAGCTCTTAGGCGCAACTGGTGATGACGCAGGCTTCATGATTCGCACCTACGACTACTACGTTTCGTTCTGGAACGAATACGCCAACCGTGACCAGGGCAAGATGTTCTTTGCCTATGTTGACGGCGAAGTTGTGGCCGGTGCGTATACCGGCTGGATGGGCTTCAAGGCCTGGTACAAAGACGGCGCCTCTATTCGTGACCGCAAGGCCTATGGCGCCAGCCATGCGCTGCAGTGGCACATCATCGAATGGCACAAAGCTCGTGGACAGGCTGTGAGCTATGACATGATGGGCTGCCCGCCAGCGGATCAGCTCAAAGACCCCTCACACCACCTGCACGGCATTGGCATGTTCAAAACGAGCCTGAGCCCCATTGTCATTGATCGTGTCGGAACCTATGACCTCGTCATTGATGCCAAGAAGACTCAGAAATGGAACACCTTCGGCTATCGCATTGCCGGCAAGCTGAACAGAATGTTCCGCAAAGAGGTTTACTTCTAAGCGTTAGCCCTCACGCGCGCTGAGGGTGACCAGAGACGCCTCTGGAGCACACGCAAAGCGCACCGGAGCAAAGATAGATGTACCAACACCTGCTGAGACATTCAGCGCTGCTGTGCGACTGCCACGCGTCCACGTGCTCAAACCCTTGACCTTGTCGCGGGGGATGTCACAGTTAGTCACCAGAGCGCCCAACCCAGGAACACACACCTGACCGCCGTGAGTGTGGCCAGCGAAGATCATCTCAGCACCCTGCGTAACAAAGTCATTCAAGATGCGTTGGTAGGGAGCGTGGGCAACACCAATGGTGATGTCGGGAGTGACGTCATCGAGGAAATCATCGGATTGGATTGACTCAAGGGCGCGCTCCATGCGTGCAAGCGAATCAAATGAGCGGTGAGGGTCGTCTACTCCCATGAAGTCAATGCGACGACTGCCTAGGGTTAACGAAGCAGCAGAGTTGTTGAGGTTTGCCCAGCCGAGTTCGTCAGTAAAGAACTCCATCAGGGATGCAGTGTCGAGTCTCTCGGCAACCTTGGTTGCTTTTGAGGGCCCTGCGAAGTAAGCAAAGGGGTTCTTGAATTCAGGTGCAAAGTAGTCATTTGACCCATTGACGAAAACGCCGGGAATCCCCTTGAACGCAACCAGGGTTTCTTGCAGAGCAGGCAATGCGTCGTGGTGGCCTAGGTTGTCTCCGGTGTTGACGACCAGGTCAGGTGCCAACTCGGCGAGCGAAGAAATCCACTCCATCTTTCCCTTTTGCCAGGGAGCTAGATGCAGGTCAGAGATGTGCAGGATGCGAAGGGGGGCGGAACCTGGTTCCAGCACCTTCGCTTCAACATTTCTCAGGGTGAACGCATTGCGTTCGACGAGAGTCCCCCACGCCAGTGCACCCACAGCAACCAGCCCGATGCCCATAAGGACATCGCGGCCGAGTGCTGAGGAAGTGCTCATTACTTCTGAACGGTGATCAGAATCGGCGTTGTGGGCTTGATGAATCCACCCACAGGGGATTGCACGACAACCAATCGCTGACCCACAGGAAGAGGGTTAGCTGTTCCCGGACATGCTGTTGGAGATGCAGAAGGGGTCGGTGCTGGTGTTGGTGCTGGTGGAAGAGGTACAGGACACAGCGCATCTGGAATGGGCAGTTCTACAGTCGCTCCAACAGTCCAACCAGCAGCCACAAGCGTGCTGCGAGCGAGAGTTTCGGTCATGCCCACGGTGCTGGGAGGACCTGCAACGAGGGTGTGGTTGGAGAAGTAGACCTTGACTTCGCCACCGACTGCAGTGGGCTCACCTGAGGCGGGCTCTGACTTGGCCACAGTGTTGAGGGGGAGTTCAGAGTCCATCTCGCCACCATCGGTGAAGGTCAAGCCCACGCTTTCGATGAGGGCTTGTGCCTGCTCCTTGGTGAGACCTTGGATAGCGGGGACACTGACGGACTTACCCTTGACCAAGTTGGGGTCAGGTGCACCGAAGGGATCGCCACCAAATTGACGGTTCGCGACCGTCATGATGTCGCGGTAGATGTCTTGCTTGGTGTTGTATTGACGACCATTGGTGAAGTCAACGCTTGAGAGTGCGACGTGACCAGAAACGTTACCAAGCCACACGACGGTGGCAACCTTGGTGGTTGAACCGATGATCCAGTTTTGCTCAGCGTTGTCGGAGGTACCGGTCTTGGCAATCCAAGGGACTCCATCTCCGACATCAGCACGGGCAGCGGTACCACCGGGGGAGTGCACGTTCTCCATGGCATAGGCCGTGGTGCGGGCAACTGCAGGGGTAACCGACTGGGTGCACTTGGACTTGGGCGGAGTAATCTTCTTGCCCTTGTAGTCGATGATTTCATCGATCGCTATTGCAGTACAGGTCTTTCCATCATTTGCAATACCTGCTGTTGCAACGGCCATTGCCAGGGGTGCAATTTCCTCGGTACCGATGATGGTTGAAGGGTTTGACTTCAACGTCTGTTGGTCAGCACGGTGAACACCGAAAGCTTCAGCAACCTTACGGATGTTGCAGAGGTCCATCTTGGATGCCATGGTGATGAAGTTGAGGTTGTACGAGTTCTTCAACGCGTTCATCACGGTCGTGGTGGAGTCAAATGCACCCGCGTAGTTGACGGGGCGCCAGTTAGGTCCACCTGTTGGCTCACAGCTGTTCTTGAACTCGGACATCTTCCAGTCCTTGACCTTGCCGGAGACAACTTCGTTGAGACCGTGACCCTGCTTGAGCCACTCGATCAAGGTGAAGATCTTGTAGGTCGAACCCACGGGGAAACCGGTGGAGCTTCCATACTTGCTGTCGGTGTTGTAGTTCACCGAGGTGTAGTTGGCGCCTGATGCCACAACTTCGGGATCAGCAGAGTAATCCTTACTCTGGGCCATCGCGAGAACTCGACCAGTACCTACTTGAACAGAAACGGACGCACCTGCGATGTCACCCTCGGGAACGATCTTGGGCACACGCTCGTAGATGGCCGTTTCAGAAGCTGCCTGCAGTTCCACATCAAGTGTGGTCATGATCTTCCAGCCACCGCGCTGGAAAGCCGCCCAACGCTCGTCCTCGGTCGCACCGAAGGCGGGGTCGTTCTTGATGATCCAGGTGACGTAGTCACAGAAGAAGGCAGCACCACCAGCTGTTTGGCAGCCAGTGCTGGACGGAGTGATCACCGGAGTGACAGGCTCGGCAATAGCGGCCTTGTATTCCTTGTTGGTGATCTTGCCTTCAGCAAGCATGCGGCCCAGTACGTAGTTACGGCGCTGTTCGTTGTATTCCACGTTCTCAGGAATATCGATACGCAAGTTGTTGGGGTTGTTCACGGTTGCGATGAGGCTCGCTGCCTGAGCAAGGGAGAGGTCCTTGGCCTTGACGCCAAAGTAATACTCAGAGGCAGATTCGATGCCATAGACGCGACCACCGAAGGAAGCGATGTTGAGGTAACCGTTGAGGATCTCGTCCTTGGTGTACTTGGACTCGATGCTGATCGCCAGCTTCATTTCCTTGAGCTTGCGCTCAATGGTGGTCTGGGTGGCTGCGTAGTAGGCAGCCTTACGTGCTTCAGGATCCGCAATCTCCTCCGCACGCATCACCAGGATGTTCTTCACATACTGCTGGCTGATCGACGAACCACCCTGTACGTCACCACCGGTGGCGTTGGAAATGATGGCGCGTGCAGTACCGATGAGGTCCACACCACCGTGCTCATAGAAACGAGGGTCTTCTGTTGCGATAGCTGCGTCAACAACGAAGGGAGAAATTTCTTCCAGGGGAACCGTAATACGGTTCTGTGCATAGAACGAGGCGAGCAGAACTTCTGAGCCGTCTTCACGCTTGGCATACATGCTGGACTTTTCAGCCAAGTCGTTGATCTTGAGGTAGGCGGGGAGTTCGTCAAAAACACCTAGGGCGCTGTTCGTGGTTACTCCCGTAACGGCAATAGCGGGGGTCACTGCGGCGGCAATCAAGACTGCTGCAACGGCACTCATGCCGACAAAAGCGAGCAATCCCCCAATGATTCCTGAACGCGTAGGCTTCTTGGCAAACATAGACTCTAATTTAGCCGGAATTGCTGAGAAAAGACCGAACGGAGACTCATGGCCGCCATCAAGTGGGAATACATCACCACTCCGCTGCTTATTCACAACACCACCGCCATTTTGAACACGTGGGGTTCAGAAGGGTGGGAGCTCGTTCAAATCGTCACGGGCCCCGAAGGTGGCCTTGTTGCGTACCTCAAACGACCACTGGCTGAATAGCTCAAGAACCGAAGGAAAATCATGTCCAACATCGAAGCTCGTCTTGCCGAACTCGGCATCGATATCCCTGATCTCGTTCCTCCCGTAGCCGCCTACACCCCTGCGGTGATCCACGGAGATCTCGTCTTCACCTCTGGTCAGCTCCCTATGGTCTCAGGTGCACTTCCTGCCACCGGCAAGGTCGGAGAAGGCCACGGCCTGATCCCTGCCTCGGATGCCAAGGAGTATGCACGCATCTGTGCCCTCAACGCGCTTGCTGCCGTGAAGTCGGTTCTAGGTGATCTCAACCGTGTCACCCGCGTGGTCAAGGTTGTGGGTTTCGTTTCCAGCGACCCTGCCTTCACCGGCCAGCCCGGCGTGATCAACGGCGCATCTGAAGTTCTCGGTGAGATCTTCGGTGACGCAGGAATTCACTCGCGCTCTGCCGTGGGTGTTGCGGTTCTTCCCTTAGATGCCCCGGTTGAGGTAGAGATCATCGTCTCCTTCAAGTAATTCTTGAGTAACAACGAAACACCCCCAGGCCGATGGCCTGGGGGTGTTTCAGTATGAGCTTCGTAGTTGTTTAGTGAACCTGAGCGCTGATGATGCTGAGCACACCAGTGTCGGTCAGGGTGGTGGTGTCCCCAATCTCGCGGCCTTCTGCGACATCCTGAAGGAGACGACGCATGATCTTGCCAGAGCGAGTCTTGGGAAGTTCTTCCACGATGTAGACCTTCGAGGGGCGAGCAATCGCACCAATCTGGTCGGAGACGTGCTTGCGCAGCAAGGCGCTCGCTTCCTCGGGGGTCTGGTCATCCACGTGGCTCTTCTTCAAGATCACGAAGGCAACAACAGCCTGACCGGTGGTCTCATCGGCTGCACCCACCACAGCTGCTTCAGCAACGATGTTGTTGCCGACCAGTGCGGATTCGATTTCTGCAGTGGAGAGGCGGTGACCAGAGACGTTCATGACGTCGTCCACACGGCCCAGAAGCCAGATGTCGCCGTCGCGGTCGTAACGAGCGCCGTCGCCGGCGAAGTACTTGTCACCGAACTTGTCCCAGTAGGTTTCCTGGAAGCGGACGGGGTCTCCCCAGATACCGCGGAGCATGGCAGGCCATGGCTCAGAGATGACCAGGAGGCCGCCGGAGTTCTTGTCCTGAGGAACACCCTGCTCGTCCACGATGTCGATGACGACACCGGGGATGGGTACCTGAGCTGAACCGGGCTTCAATGTGGTCACACCAGGAAGCGCTGCGATCATGATGGCGCCGGTCTCGGTCTGCCACCAGGTGTCCACAATGGGAGCCTTGCCGCCACCGATGATGTCGTGGTACCAAATCCACGCTTCAGGGTTGATGGGCTCACCCACGGAACCGAGAACACGGATGCTGGAAAGGTCAAACTTTCCAGGGATCTCGCGGCCCAGCTTCATGAAAGAGCGAATAGCAGTAGGTGCGGTGTAAAGAATCGAGACCTTGTACTTCTCGATGATTTCCCACCATCGACCGGGGTGAGGAGCGTCAGGGGTGCCCTCGTAGACAACCTGGGTTGCGCCGTTCGCGAGCGGTCCATAGACCACGTAGGAGTGACCGGTGATCCAGCCAACATCCGCGGTGCACCAGTAGACATCCGAGTCTGCGTGCAGGTCGAAGATGTTCTTGTGGGTGAAGGCAGCCTGGGTGAGGTAGCCACCGGTGGTGTGCAAAATACCCTTGGGCTTACCGGTGGTACCCGAGGTGTAGAGAATGAAGAGTGGGTGCTCTGCAGGGAAGCCCTGAGCAACGTGCTCTGCTTCCACACCAGCCTTGGCGTCATCCCACCAGATGTCGCGACCTTCGGTCCAGGCAACCTCGTTTTCGCCACGCTTGACGACAAGCACGTTCGTAACAGTGCTTCCGCCGCCGTTAGCTTCAAGGGCAGCATCCACAGTTGGCTTGAGTGGGAAGACCTTGCCCTTACGCCACCCACCATCAGCGGTGACGACAAGCTTTGCTTCGGCGTCATCGATACGGCTGCGCAAGCTGTCTGCACTAAAGCCACCGAAGACCACAGTGTGGACAGCGCCAATACGGGCTGAAGCCAGCATGGTGATGACAGCCTCAGGAATCATGGGCATGTAGATCGCAATACGGTCACCTGCAGTGACGCCCAACGAGAGGAAAACGTTAGCTACGCGCTTAACTTCAGCTGTTAATTCGCTGTATGTGTATACACGCTGGTCGCCGGGCTCACCCTCGCCATAGATGGCGACGCGGTCTCCACGACCTTCGAGGACGTGGCGATCGAGGCAGTTGTATGCCACGTTGAGCTCACCGTCATCGAACCACTTGGCTACGGGAGCATCGCTCCAGTCGAGCACGCGGGTGAAGGGTTTGTGCCAATGGAGGAGTTCCTTTGCCTGCTTATCCCAGAAACCGAGGCGGTCTTTCTTGGAATCTGTATACAGGCTGGCCTGGCCTACTGCCTGGGCGGCGAATTCGGCGCTGGGCGGAAAGCGACGTTCTTCGTGCAGAAGGTTGTCAATATTGTTGCTCATTTCGAGCACCTCACTTCATTGGGCGGTGACTAAAGGTCGAACAAAGTCTGTATTGAGATTACCCCCAATTCCACACTTTGTATACAAAGTTACTTTTTGGACTCGGGGTACAAGATAAATTTCAGTTTTATGCCTTACACTCGAATAGTCCAGAGCTTCGTATCTGACTGGTGGCGCCGCCGATTCCCCCAATCTGGCGCCACGAAGGCGACTCCGTTCCCCCCAACTGGTGTCGCCTTCCACCGTTAAGTGGTTCGTACGGATACGTACGCCCTAGTCCTCCACAGGGGCAAAAGGGGTACAAATAGCCCCAAATCAGGGTAAAAATTCCCGTGAAATGGATTTTTCTACATATTTTGGGCCGATGCTTACCCATCTGGATACCCACCTGAGAAATCCGCGAATTACGGACGTTCTCATTTCCAGTAATGCCGGATTATGGGTAGATCAGGGCGAGGGGCTGCAGCTGGATGCCAGTTGGTCGTATACAGAACCCGAGGTCAGAGCCCTCGCTGTTGAGCTGATTGGGCGAGGTGGACGGCATATCGACCAAGCACATCCCTGTGTGGATGTGCGATTGCCGGGAAACATTCGCGTGCACGCTGTGCTGTCACCGGTTGCAAGCTCTGGCACCACGATTGCCCTGCGCATCCCTCGCACCACTGCCCTTACCTGGGAAGACCGAGTGGCGTCAGACTTCATGACGGAGAGAGAAAAGCATTTCTTGCTCGAGTGCGTGGAGCGCAAGCGCACAGTACTCATCACCGGCGGAGCTGGCTCCGGTAAGACCTCTTTATTGGGACACCTTCTCTCTTCAGTCCCTCATCATGAGCGCATTGTGGTTCTCGAAGATGTCACCGAACTTCAGATAGATCATCCTCATGTGATTGCGCTCGAAGCCCAGCAAGCCAATATTGAGGGCGCTGGTGGCGTGAGCGTGGAACAACTTGTTCCTCAGGCTTTGCGGATGAGGGCAGACCGCTTGGTGCTGGGGGAATGTCGCGGTGCTGAAGTGGGAGCCGTGTTGTCTGCCCTCAACACAGGCCACAGTGGTGGCGGCCTCACCCTCCACGCCAATTCTTTGGCAGATGTTCCGGCACGCCTGACTGCCTTGGGCTATCTCGCCGGAATGAGCACAGAACTAGTTTCCGCACTGGCCCGGGGAGGGCTCGATGTCATTGTTCATGTGGAGCGAGGTGAACATGGCAGGCGTATTGCAGCGCTGGGTGAATTCATTCCGGGTGAGGGTCCACTTACTGTCCGCGAGTTCGCCCTCTGAGGTTGAACGCTCACTCAGAGAACTGGCGCAGAAAACTGAACGCGTTGCCTCATTACTCATGGCCGGACTCTCACCGAGAGAGGCAGCACACTCTGCGGAACTTGATCTTCAGGCCGCCGTGAACATTCAGGAGAGGACCCCGAAAGCCTTCCTGAGTGTTGTGTGGAACTTTGCATTGGAGTCCGGAGCGGCACCGTCTGCGGTGTTGAACGTGTGCGCTGAGGCTTTTGCTCACGCAGCTGAAAATGCACGTCATGCTCGTGTTCAGCTTGCTGGACCGCAAGCGGCAACACATCTCGTCATGGGATTGCCACTGGTTGCGGTGGCAGGAGGGTACCTCGCTGGATATAACCCGCTGGCTTTCCTGCTCGGTTCGTTATTCGGCTGGCTCCTTCTTGTTGGTGCTGCATTCTTAATGTTTCTTTCCTCCCGGTGGTCACGGCGAATGGTGAGACATGCACAACAGTGGGAATGGTCGCGGGGAATGGCAGCAGAGGCAATGTCGATGTCGCTGTCTGCGGGCCACTCCCTTGCCCAGGCCAGGCGCTGGGCAGCTCAGGTCGCTACCTCGTTCACCGTAGATCACGAGATGGCTCAACAGGAGCTTGCTCGGTGTGATGAATTCATGGCGTTGGCAAGCAAGACGGGAGTGGGTTTATCCGGGCTTCTTCGAAGCCAAGCCCAACGTGAGCGCAACGCAGCCCGTGAAGAAGCGCAGATGCGTGTGGAGAAGCTTGCCGTGCGATTGATGATCCCGTTGGGAGTGTGCGTATTACCGGCATTTATTGCCGTCGGGGTGCTGCCGCTGGTTGCCAGTGTGATTTCCTCCACAGCACTGAATTCATAAAAGAATTCCACCTCTTATATAGAGGTGTGAATTCGCGCATTCTTTCTGCGCTGTGATGGGGGCGAAAGGTGTGGTGATCATGACAACTCACAAACTCAACAAACTCATTCAAGCCCTGAAGCACTTCCGCTCTGAAGCCGGTGCCGCAACAGCGGAATACGCCATTGCCACGATGGCAGCGGTTGGCTTTGCCGGACTACTCGTGACCATCTTGCGCGGAGATGAAGTGAAGCAAATCCTGACGGACATGGTGCGCCGTGCTCTCACGTTCGGAGGGTAGTGTCACCGCTGAACTGGCGATGGTGCTGCCGGCCATCATCTTGGTGCTGGGTGTGTGTCTCCAAGCGGTGGGTGCTCTGGGTATTCAGCTGACAAACTCTGCCCTGGCCAGGCAAGCCGCCCGGGAGTTATCTCGTGGTGTTGAAGTCAGCGTGGTGGCCAGCTCGCTGTCACAGGCCAATTCCCACGCCTCACTTCGGCACTCGACCGAGGGTGATCTGGTGTGTGTTTCCCTGAGCCAGTCCACGGGTGTGGGGCCGTTGTCATGGCTGCTTGCAGAGGTCCAGGTTCGGGAGTGTGTGATCAATGCGCAATGAACGCGGTTCGGGTGCTGCGGCAACACTGATTCTGGTCGGAGGGGTCATTTCGGTGACATCTCTTCTACTTTTTTTCGGAACAGCTCTGATCACCCTCGACAGAGCACAATCCGTCACCGACCAGGCAGCCCTCGAAGCAGCGGATGCGGCATCGGGGCGCATCCCCGGATATCCCTGTAATCGCGCGGAAAGACTCGCCAAGATGAATTCTTTCCAGATAGAAAATTGTGATGTTCAGGGTTTGATTGCGCGGGTGACCTTGCAGGTCACCGTGTTGGGAATTTCTACCCACACTCGAGCCAAAGCTGGACCCCAAAATGAGCTGGAGTGATTGACGAACCCAAATTGCCGTGTATCTTGACCTTTTGGAACGCCACTTAATTCGGAGGAATGTTTGTCCAGCTCTAGAAAGCTCGTCATCGTCGAGTCACCAGCCAAAGCCAAGACCATTGGTAAGTACCTGGGCGACAACTACGAGGTGCTCGCATCGGTCGGTCACATCCGTGACTTGCCCAAGCCCAGCGAGCTTCCTGCGGACATGAAAAAGGGACCCTTCGGCAAGTTCGCAGTCAACGTCGAAGACAATTTCGAGCCCTATTACGTCGTCTCCGAGAACTCCAAGAAGACAGTCGCCGAACTCAAGAAGGCTCTCAAGGATGCCGACGAGCTTTACCTCGCAACTGATGAGGACCGCGAAGGTGAAGCGATCTCCTGGCACCTGCTCCAGGTGCTCAAGCCCAAGGTTCCCGTTCACCGCATGGTGTTCCACGAAATCACCAAAGAAGCTATTCAGGCTGCCCAGGAGAACACTCGTGAGCTCGACACTGCTCTCGTAGATGCTCAGGAAACCCGCCGTATTCTCGACCGCCTCTATGGCTGGGAGATGTCGGATGTGATGCGTCGCCGCGTTGGTCCCGGTACCTCAGCTGGTCGTGTCCAGACCGTTGCATTGCGTTTGGTTGTAGACCGTGAGCGTGAGCGTATGGCGTTCAACTCCGCCAACTACTGGGATTTGCTGGCAACTCTGGGGACCTCAACAGAGGCGTCCACACAGTTCGAAGCCAAACTGGTTCGTGTCGGAGGTAACACCATTGCCTCGGGTAAAGACTTTGATGACAACGGTCAGCTGACCACCAAGGCAACGCTGCTCACCGAAGAAGCAGCAACTGCGCTCGCCGCGGCACTGCGTGAAGCAAGCACCGAGATTGTCGTGGCAGGTCTAGAGACCAAGCCCTACACCCGTCGTCCTTCCGCTCCCTTCACCACTTCGACCCTGCAGCAGGAAGCTTCGCGCAAGCTCAAGTTCTCTTCGAAGCAGACCATGAGCGTGGCTCAGGGCCTGTACGAAAACGGTTACATCACCTATATGCGTACCGATTCGCCTTCCCTGTCGGGACAGGCGATTGCGGCAGCTCGTGCTCAAGCAACCACACTCTATGGAGCAGACCAGGTTGCAGATGCACCTCGTCAGTACTCGGGTAAGAGCAAGAACGCTCAGGAAGCTCACGAAGCTATTCGCCCTGCTGGTGAAACCTTCAAGACTCCCGCAGAACTTCAGAATGTTCTCCGTGGCAACGAGTGGAAGCTCTATGACCTGATTTGGAAGCGCACTGTTGCTTCCCAGATGGCAGATGCCAAGGGTCAGACCGCAACCGTCACCGCAAAGGCAACCCCTGCATCCGGAGATGCTGTGGAGTTCACCGCCAGCGGCACCGTCATCACCTTCCGCGGCTTCCTCAACGCTTATGAAGAAAGCACTGACGAAGAGCGCAACGCTCAGGACGCTCAAGCAGAAGCCAAGCTCCCCGTGATGACCGAAGGTCAGAAGCTCGTCCTTGCTGATGTTGAGGCCAAGGGCCACGACACCACGCCTCCTCCTCGTTACACCGAAGCAACCCTGGTGAAGAAGTTGGAAGAGCTCGGCATTGGCCGTCCCTCCACCTACGCATCGATTCTGGGTCTGATCGTGGACCGCGGCTATGTCACTCCCAAGGGCTCGGCATTCGTTCCAGCGTGGGTTGCATTCTCCATCGTTCGTCTCATGCAGGAGCACTACACCGACCTCGTTGACTATGCCTTCACCGCCGAGATGGAAGAAGATCTCGACAAGATTGCTGGTGGCGAAGGGACCGGTTCACAGTGGCTGAAGAAGTTCTACTTCGGAGAGCCTGGCCACCACGGACTGCGCGAAATCCTCGACAACATCGGCGATATCGATCCCCGTGAGCTCAACACCTTCCGCATTGGCGAGAACGGCGCTGCTATCCGCGTGGGCAAGTATGGCCCCTACATCGAGGTCACCAACCCTGATGCTACCGAGGATGAGAAGCCTCGCATCGTCAACATTCCCCTGGATTTGGCCCCCGATGAGCTCACCCCTGAAAAGGTTCAAGAGCTCATCGATGCCCCCATTGTCACTGACCGCGTGCTGGGTGTGAACCCGGACAACGGGAAAACAGTTGTGTCCAAGGATGGTCGTTTCGGACCCTATGTAACCGAGCTCGAACCAGAGCCCGAAGTTGCTCTCGACGAGGCAGAGATTGACCCCGCCACCGGCGAAGTTGTCGAAGTCAAAAAGAAGAAGCGCGTGGCCAAGGCCGAGGTCATCAAGCCTCGCACCGCATCACTTTTCAAGAGCATGGATCCCGGCACTGTTGATCTGGAGACTGCTCTCAAGCTGCTCAACCTTCCTCGTGAAGTGGGTGCAGATCCTGAGACCGGTGAGATGATCACCTCGCAGAACGGTCGCTACGGCGCCTACCTCAAGAAGGGCACCGACACTCGCTCGCTCGAGAACGAAGATCAGATCTTCGCGATCGACCTCGCTGGTGCTCTCGAGCTGTTTGCTCAGCCCAAGTATGGAGCTCGCAAGGCAGCCAGTGCGATCAAGGAATTCGACGCTGACCCCGAAAGCGGCAAGCCCATCAAGATCAAGGACGGTCGCTTTGGTCCCTATGTCACCGATGGCACCACCAACGCCACGATCCCTCGCGGTGAGGTGCCTGAAGAGATCGACTTCGATCGTGCGGTTGAACTTCTGGCCATCAAGCGAGCCAAGGGACCCGTTGTTCGCAAGAAGGCTCCTGCCAAGAAGGCCGCTGCAAAGAAGCCAGCTGCCAAGAAGGCAACCAAGAAGGTCGGCGACACCATCGTGGTGAAGAAGGCCGGCGCCAAGAAGGCTGCCACCACCTTGGGTAAGTCAGGCATTTCTTCCAAGGCAAGCGAGTAACGCATGTCCGGGTTGTTCATCACCTTTGAAGGTGGAGACGGTTCGGGAAAGTCCACCCAGGCATCTCTTCTTGCTGAGTGGCTGACTGCACAGGGTCGCACAGTTGTGCGCACCCGCGAACCCGGTGGTACTGATGTGGGTGTTGAGGTGCGCAACCTCGTGCTGCACCACCGCGGAGACATTGATCCCCGTGCAGAAGCTCTGCTCTATGCCGCAGACCGTGCCCACCACGTGGCCACGCTGGTGCGTCCCGCACTGAAGCGTGGCGAGGTCGTCATCCAGGACCGCTACTTCGATTCCTCTGTTGCTTACCAAGGTGCTGGTCGCGTTCTGGATGCGAAAGAAGTTCGGGATTTGTCTCTCTGGGCAACAGACAGCTTGCTGCCTGATGTGACCGTTCTTTTGGATCTCGATGAGAACCTGGCACGCACGCGTCTCGATGCAGCAGATAAGCCGTTCGATCGCCTCGAGAACGAAAAGGCAGAGTTCCATGGCCGCGTTCGTGCAGGTTTCCTTGCGCTCGCCGAGGCAGAGCCCGAGCGGTTCTTGGTTTTAGACGCCACTCGTCCCATCGACGAGCTCGCTGCCGCTATTCGCGCCCGCGTCGAAGCTGAGTTGTCCTAGAAGTTTCTTGTCAGCTACTCCCGGTAGCCTTGAGCTATGAGCGTGTGGGATGAACTCGTTGGCCAGCAGGAGGCCATAGATGTCTTCCGTGCGGCATCCGAGTCCGAGCTAGCTTCAGCAACCTCTCACGATTCGGCCATGACGCATTCGTGGCTCGTGACGGGCCCTCCGGGTTCTGGCCGTTCCAACTTGGCCTATGCATTCGCCGCGTCGTTGCTGTGTCGAGATGGGGGCTGCGGAAAGTGTTCCGACTGCACGCAGGTTGCTGCCCGAACTCACCCCGACCTCGCCACGCTCACCACGGAGCGCGTGATTATCTCGATCGATGAAGTGCGCGCTCTCGTGCAGAGCTCACAGTATTCGCCTGCAGTCTCGCGCTATCGCGTGATTGTGATTGAGGATGCTGACCGCATGGCAGAGCGCACTTCCAACGTGCTTCTGAAGGCTTTGGAAGAACCTCCTGAGCGCACGGTGTGGATTCTGTGCGCACCCAGTGAAGCAGACTTGATTCCCACTATCCGCTCTCGCGTGCGCTCTGTGCGCTTGCGTGTGCCCAGTGTTCCTGACGTGGCCAAGCTCATCGTGGCCCGAGATGGCGTGGATGAGGTGACGGCAGAGCGTGCTGCTCGTCATGCCCAATCCCACATCGGCATGGCTCACCGTCTTGCGACCAATCCTGAAGCTGCTGCACGCCGTGAAGAAACAGTGCGCCTGGTGTTGAACATCATGACCGTGCGCGAGGCAGTTCTTGCCGCTGCCCGCATGATTGAGATTGCCACCGACGATGCCAAAGCCATTACGGAAGAGCGTGATGGAGTTGAGCTCGACCAGCTTCGCCGTTCCATGGGTATCGCCGAAGGCGATGCCATTCCAGCAAACTTGCGCAGCCAGGTCAAGGGATTGGAAGAACAACAAAAGCGTCGTTCCACGCGAAGCCTGCGTGATGGGCTCGACCGCATCCTGGTTGATCTGCTCTCGGTCTATCGCGACGTGTTGCGCTTGCAGCTCGGCGTCAGTGACGAGCTCATCAACGTGGAGTTTGAGAATGAACTGCGAGCCGCCGCCGCTGCACGCACAAGCGAAGACACCCTTGCCACCATGGAAGCCATTGGCGAAGCTCGTGAACGCATTGATGCGAACGTTGCACCTGCCCTGGCAATGGAAGCACTGTTGATCCGCGCTTCGCGCTCTGAAGTTCCTGCATGAGAATGAAAGTTGCCCTGAAAGGGCTGATTCTCGCTGTTGCTGCAGTGGCACTCACCGCCTGCTCGGGTGGAGTGGTTCCAGAACCCACTAAGTCCCCAGAGGCCATTCCGGCCGAATACCAGCCCTACTACTCTCAAACTTTGGAGTGGGCTGACTGTCACGACGGCATGCAATGTGCAACGGCTATTGCTCCCCTGGATTGGAACGAGCCTGCGGGAGAGACTATTGAGCTTGCTCTTGTTCGTCACTCCGCGACGTCGTCCAAGAAGCTTGGGTCACTGTTTGTGAACCCGGGTGGCCCGGGTGCTTCGGGTGTGAGCTTCGTTGCAGATTCTTTGGACTATGCCGTCAGTGGGGCTGTTCAGAAAAACTATGACGTGATTGGTTTTGATCCTCGAGGAGTGGGAGCCTCCACACCTGTGGTGTGTGTCGATTCTGCAGCTGAAATGGATGAGTTCCTCTTCGGCGCTACAGACACAGTTCGAGCCAGCCCAGAATGGTTCGCTGAACGAGAGAGGGCGAGCGCAGAGTTCGCTCAAGGTTGCCTTGAGCGAACTGGTGACCTCCTTGCTCATGTGGACACAGTCAGTGCTGCGCATGACTTGGACATGTTGCGTGCGACGGTTGGCGATCGTGAGCTCAACTACTTGGGCTACTCCTATGGCACCTTGTTGGGTGCGGTCTATGCCGAGAATTTCCCCGAGAACGTTGGTCGCATGGTTCTTGATGGTGCACTCGATCCGGCATCGTCGAGTTTCGAGGTCAATCTCAATCAATCCATCGGGTTCGAAAAAGCATTGCGCGCTTATCTGGCTGATTGCATTGAAACTGAGGGATGCCCCTTTAGTGGCAGTGTTGAGGAGGCAATGACTCAGGTGGGGGATCTCCTGGCGCAACTCGATGAATCTCCCCTATACGCAAGTGATGGCCGGGTTCTCGGTGCTGATGCCATGCTCACGGCGATCATTGCTCCCCTCTACAACCCTGATGCGTGGAGCTTCCTGACAGATGTGTTTTCTGCGGTTGCTGACGGTGATGCTCAGCCTGCTTATTCCTCAGTGGATTGGTATTACAGCCGTGGTGATGACGGAGAGTATCTGGATAATTCCACGGAAGCTTTCCTTGCCATCAATTGCCTTGACTATCCCGTGACGAAAGACCCTGAACAGTGGGAAAAGGAAGCACAGGAGCTAGCGCGAAAGGCACCGGTCATCGGTCCCTACATGGCCTATGGCGATGAGCTCTGCTCTCAATGGGCCTACCCAGCGGTGATGACTCCACATAAAATTTCAGCCCAAGGCGCCGGTGACATCCTTGTCATTGGCACCACGGGTGATCCCGCAACTCCCTATCGTTGGGCGAAAGCTTTGGCTGCCCAGCTCGAGGGCGGTCATCTCATCAGTTACACCGGTGAAGGCCACACGGCCTATAACAAGTCCAACTCGTGTGTAAATGATGCCGTGGATGGATTCTTGTTGCGCGGCAAAGTACCTGCACAAGATCCGAAGTGCTAGGTATCTAAGCGGGCAACACGCTCATCAATGAGCGGGCTCTCACCAAAGCATGCTTTCAGTGCCTGTGCCACGGCGTGGGGAGAGCACTGGCGAGACGCTGCATCATCTGCCAAGAGTTCTGTCGTGATGCGTGTGGCCTGAGCCATACGTTCACTGGCCGAGAAGCCAGGTGCAACGGCCATAGCGAGAATCCCAGCTGCGCGAATGACCCCATGGCGCTGGTCGAGGTGCGCTTGTTCGTGAGCCAATGCTGCTTGCAACAATTCAGGGCTTAGTTTATTTACCAACTCTGAGCTGACCATGATGCACTGTGCGCTGGGCGCCGCCATCAACACAGATTGGGCAGAGTCGAAGATCATCACGCGGTGCCCGGAGAGCTCGGTGATCTGGCCTTGCGAAATTAGGAGGGTGAACTGTTCCGACAGCGCTCTCCGAGAGGATCGAAGTTCACCCAGGGCTGCACCGAAACGGAAGACCAAGATCCCAAGAACCCCCAGCGCTATCCATCCATAGATGTTCTCCAAGATGGGCACAACGATGCGGGCAGAGTTGTCTTCAACGACGTGTTGGGCGAGTGCTCGACCAACGAGTCCCACCAGTGCTGCAAGAAGTGAAAGAGCGGCAATCCCGAGACAAATGAACCACGCCCACAGTACAAAGCCAGGATGCTTACTCACTAACTCAGGGTTGGCGAGGATACGCGGGACAATGAGCGAAATTGCTGCATAGACAGCGAACAACTCAACAATCGTTCGGAGTTCCATGAGGAGCTAGTTATTGCCGTCGATGGCCTTGCGCAAGAATGCACGGTCTTCTTCAGAGAGTGATCCGGCGAAGTGAAGCAGAGCTGCTGCTTGGTCGTCAGCACTATTGAGGGCCGACGTCATCGTGTTTGTGACGTGATCAATGCGGCTTTGGGCTGCCGCAAATGTCTGGCTACGACCACCAGTTGAATTCTTCACAACCTGGCCTTTGGCACACATCCGGTCGAGCACAGTGATGAGCGTTGTGATGGCGGGAATGTTTTCAGTGAACTTGGCCTGGACCTCTTTGGCGGTCATCGGCTCGTTTTCATGCCAGAGGATGGTCATGATGTCTGCTTCGAGTTCACCTCGGTTGCGCTGGGGTGCCATGACTTCTCCTGAGTTGTTTTTTCTACGACTTGTAGAATACTATCAGTGTTCTACGTTACGTAGAATATACCTGAACAAAGGAATTGATGTGAAGAACTCAACTTCCGCAACCAAGCGCGGATTCTCTCTGGTAGCTGTGGCCATCGCTGCACTCGCACTCGTCGGCTGTGCACCAGCAACCCCTGAGGCCGTCACCCCCACCGCTTCCGATGTGTGGATTAAGGCTGTTCCTGAGCTCATGGACGGCATGGCGATGACTGGTGTCTTCATGACCCTCGAAAACTCTTCTGACGAAGACATTGAACTCGTCGGCGCAACCAACACTACTGAAGGCCTTTCTGAGACCCCCCTGGAAATCCACGAAGTGGTCAAGGGTGATGACGGTGAAATGAAGATGCAAATGGTTGAAGGCGGCATTATTATCCCCGCTAAGGGATCCGTCACTCTCAAGCCCGGTGGATACCACGTCATGTACTGGGATCTTCTCAAGCCCATTCCCGTTGGAAGCCACGTCACCATGACCCTCGAATTCTCCAACGGAACTACTCGTGATGTTGACGCCGTAGCCCGCGACATCTCCACCTACGCAGGCTAGGAAAACACAATGACTCATACGCCAGTGGAAGACAGCGAAACTCAGGGAGTATCCCGCAGAAGATTCTTGGCTTCCGCTGGCGTTGTCTCGAGTTATGTGGCTGCGGGAGTGGCCGGATTTGCTGGCGGTGCCCTCACCGTCAACGCAGCACAAGCGTCCACTCCCGAGAAAGAAGCGCAGCTTCGAGCTCAGCAGCAGTCAGCAACGATTCCCTTCTATGGCGAATACCAAGCCGGGATTATGACCCCGCTGCAGGCCTATGGAACTTATGCGGCCTTCACCCTGAAGCCCGGAATTACCGTTGATCAGGCTCGGTCCATGATGCAACTCCTCACGGACGATGCCGCACGGTTAGCCAAGGGAAAGCCCACCCTTCCCGATGGTGAGCCCTATCTCGCCACAGAGCCTGCTCGCCTCACATCAACGTTTGGTTTTGGTCCAGGCTTCTTCAGCAAGCTGGGACTGCAGGGAGCAATGCCTTCTGGTTTTGGTGAACTTCCTGCCTTCTCCATCGACCAACTGCAGCCTGAGTTCAGTGGTGGTGATCTTGTCATTCACGTGGGCGCAGATAACCCCTTGACGGTTGCCCACGCGGCACGACAACTCAGCCGGACAGCTCACACTTTTGCTGAGCCGCTGTGGTCTCAAACTGGATTCAACCGACCGCAATACGGTGTTCCCTCGGATCAAACTGGACGTAACCTCTTTGGCCAAGTAGATGGAACTATCAACCCTCGCACGTCTCAAGAATTTGATGCTCAGGTGTGGGCAACCTCTGGGCCTCAATGGTTCCGTGATGGCACATGCCTGGTTGTCCGCCGCATTCAGATGGACTTTGAGGGCTGGGACAAACTTGATGACACCAAGAAGGAAACGGCCATGGGTCGCAACCTGCACAACGGTGCACCGCTGACGGGCACGAAAGAGTTTGACGCGCCTGACCTTGCCGCTAAGCACGACAATGGCATGCCTGTTATTGCTTCTTTTGCACATGTTCGTCGGGCGCGGACCAACAACGCCGAAGAAAAGTTCCTTCGCCGACCTTTGAACTATGAAGATGGCCTGTTACCTTCGGGGCAACCCAATGCCGGTCTCATCTTTGCCGCATACATGGCCAATGTTCAGAAACAATTCGTTCCCGTACAGCAACGTTTGGCAGACTTAGACCTCATGAACACGTGGACGACCCCAATTGGGTCGGCAGTGTTTGCACTTCCTCCTGGCAGTCAGCCAGGAGGCTATATCGGAGAAGGGCTCCTCGGATGATCCGTCGTATTGCTTCCATCATTGCCACCGCACTGATGGCGCTCTTTGTCGTTATGGGAACCACCTCGGTGGCCCACGCTCACTCTGACACTTTCCAGTCGGTGCCAGCTAATGAATCCGTCGTCTCGACCCCCGTAGTTGAACTGCAGTTCACCTTCGTTGAAGCTGTGGCGCAAGAGTTTGCACCCGAAGTTTCCCTCGTCAACGCTGAGGGTGCTGCTGCAGAGCTGGGCACCCCCACCTTTGACGTCACGGGTGCAACGATGACGGTTCCCATCGTGACCGGTGCTCTGCCCAATGGCGTGTACACCGCGAGCTACCGCATCGTCTCTCAAGACGGACACCCTTCCTCAGGTTCTTTCTCCTTCACTGTCGAGGGCTCTGACGCTGATCCTCTGGGTGAAGCTGTTCCTGTCGAGGAAGAAGCTGTTGTCACTGAAGCAGATGAAGAGCTCATGGTCACCTCGGCGGGAACAGACGCAGGTAATGGTCAGCTTCAGTTGGCATTGGGTCTTGGTGCTGCTGGTGCCGTTGCGCTGGCCGCCGTGATTGTGATTGTGGCACTGCGTCGTCGTCGCAATTCCTCTGCGAAGTAGTTTTCTCCAGTTTCAACTGGAGAAATCAAGCTACTAAGCTTGAAAACTGTTCCGCTTCGTGCGGTTCGTGCCGCCTTAGCTCAGTTGGTAGAGCGATTCCCTCGTAAAGAATAGGTCAGGGGTTCAATTCCCCTAGGCGGCCCCATAGCTCGTTCTTTCTGTTGCGTCACACGTATTTCTTAGGGGAAACACATGAAGGACTGGACTCCGAAACTCTGGCTGCGCATCTTGCTGCCCACAGTTCTTGTAGTTGTCTGGTTTGCGATTGCTGGTCTCGGCGGTCCAACCTTCGGCAAGATCTCAGAAGTCTCTACTAACGACCAGGCCGGCTTCCTTCCCGCCAGTGCTCAAAGCACCGAAGTTAACGACTGGCAGACCAAGTTCAACGACTCGGAGAACATCCCTGCCATCGTGGTTTTCCAGAAGGACTCTGGTGACGTCACTGACGCGGACAAGATCAAGTTTGATGAACTGACCACCACGCTCGAAGAGGCAGAGGATGTTGCACCCACTGTGGAGGGACAGGTTCCTTCTGTGCTGGGCCCCACCTACTCTGAAGACGGCCAAGCCGTTGAGTACTTGGTGTTCTACTCAGCAAGTGGTGAAGAACTCCTCAGTAGCATCGAGGGTCTGCGTGCAGAACTCGCTGATGTGACTCCAGCTGGCTTCACTGCGTATGTGACTGGTCCTGGTGGTCTGCTCGCTGACTTCGTTAGTGGCTTCGCCGGCATTGACGGCATTCTGCTGATCGTGGCCCTGCTGGCTGTGTTCATCATTCTGTTGGTTGTCTACCGCGCACTCTTGCTGCCAGTTTTGGTGTTGCTGACGTCAGTGTTCGCCCTGTCTGGTTCCATCCTCGGTATCTACTACCTCGCCCTGAATGACCTGATCAAGGTTTCCGGTCAAAGCCAGGGAATCCTTTCGATTCTGGTTATTGGTGCTGCCACCGACTACGCCCTGTTGTTTGTCGCCCGATATCGCGAGGCCCTGTTCGAGGTTCAGAACAAGTGGTCGGCACTGGGTCGCGCATTCAAGGGTGCTTTTGAGCCCATCTTCGCCTCTGCGGCCACAGTGATTGCGGCGCTGCTGTGTCTGCTGTTCTCTGACCTCAACTCCAACAAGGCACTCGGTCCCATCGCCGCATTCGGTATTGGTTTTGCATTCCTGGCAGCCATTAGCTTCCTGCCAGCTTTGCTGGCCATCTTCGGCCGTGCTGCGTTCTGGCCTTTCATGCCCAAGCCAGGCAAGAAGAAGGTGGCTCCGGTTGAGCCCAACACTCTTCCTGGTCTCGAAGGTGTTCGTGGTCTCTGGAAGGGCGTGGGTAACCTCGTAGGCAAGAAGCCTCGTGCCACCTGGATTATTACTCTGGTTGTGCTTCTTGCCGCCGTTGCTGGTCTGCCCGGGCTCAAGGCCAGTGGTATTCCACAAACTGACTTCCTCCTGGGCGACAACATCGAGTCCGTTGATGGTCAGGAAGTCCTCGCTCAGCACTTTGATGCGGGTGACGGTTCACCCGTGATCATCATCGCGGACGAGTCCAAGATGGACGCTGTGATGTCTGCTGCGGAAGCAACCGACGGAATTTCTAAGGTGTCTGTTCAGGCAGATGCGGAAGCCATGTCTGCTGCCTACAAAAAGGCAGCTGAAGACGCTGCAGCTGCTGCCGCAGCTGCCTATGCCAGCGGCCCACCTGCTGCCGGTGCTCCTTCGGCTTTTGTGATGCCTGAGATTGAAACCATTCCTCAGGTTGTCGACGGCAAGGTTCTCATCAATGCGAACTTGACCTACCAGGCTGACTCCAAGGATGCAGAGAACGTCGTTGAGCAGATGCGCACCGACTTGATTTCTGTGGATCCTTCGGTTCTAGTCGGTGGTGAGACAGCTATTGCTCTTGACACCAACAAGACAGCTGAAGCAGACCTCGCCAAGATCATCCCGATTGTTCTAGTCGTTATCTTCTTGATTTTGATGTTGCTGTTGCGTTCGGTGGTTGC